>NZ_JBQCXF010000064.1:0-12634 GCF_051956635.1 Neisseria sp. P0022.S010
ACATCATGCCTCAAAACGTTTGCCGTTTCAGCTTCAATATCGCCGCATGGCAGGCCTCCTCCAGCAAAATCAGTACGCCGGAGCAATGGCAGGACTGGGCGCAGGGAAAACTCGATACCGCCTCACTGCCGGAGTGCAAACCCGCGCTCTCCTTTTTACCGCCAATGCAACGCCGCCGCCTGGGAAAAGCGGCACGCTTGGTTTGCGATGCCGCATGGAATCTGGCCGACCAATATCCTGAAAGCGTCCCGGTGTACGTTTCGCACGACGGCGAAAGCAACCGCAGCTTTGAATTGTGGCAAGAGCTTTTGAACACGCATACCGTGTCGCCGACCTCATTCGGCCTGTCCGTCCACAACGCAACGATTGGGCAATGGTCGATGTTGCGTAAAGACATGAGTGAGCATACTGCCTTGGCCGTTGCCGCCGATTCCTTTGAAACCGCGCTGACCGAGGCATTTGCGCTTTTGCAAGACGGCGCGCCATCCGTTTTAGTGATTGTCGCCGATGATCCGTTGTCCGAAGACTATCCCGTCTTGGCTACACGTGCGCCGTTTGCCTATGCATTGGCACTGGTAATCACAAAGGGCGAAGACTATACCTTAAGCTTGGAAACCGCATCCGCAAGGCCGTCTGAAAACCTTAACGATACAACAGTCGAGCCCTATTGGAGCAGCTTGGAGTGGGTACGCTTCCTGCTTTCAGACGGCCGACAACACACGCAACACTATATCGGTAGAAACTGGCACTGGCAGAAAAACGCATGAAGACTTTAGACTATTTCCGTCGCTTTTTTGCCACACTCTTCGGCTTCATCCTCTTCGGCGTTGCAGGCGTATTGTTCAAAATCGCACTCTTGCCCTATACGCTCAAGTCCACTAAAGGCGACATCAAACGCCAACTTGAAGCAAGACGCATGATAGGCAAAGTTTGGCGTTTCTTTGTCGGCTACCTGCAATGGTCAGGCGTATTGAGCGTCCGCTTCAACGGCTTGGAAAAACTCGGCAGACCCGGTCAGCTCATCCTTGCCAACCATCCTTCGCTTTTGGATGTTGTTTTACTGATCAGCCACTTCCCCGACCCGAACGTGTTGGTCAAAAAAGACCTGTTGCACAACCCCAGCATGAAAAGCCAAATTATCGCTTCAGGCTACATCCCCAACGACGAAAGCATGGAAATGTTGGAAGAAATAGACGCCGTGTTCAAAAGCGGGCAAAGTATGCTGATTTTCCCCGAAGGCACGCGCACAGGTTGGGACGGACAGGTTAAAATGCACCGCGGCGCCGTATCGCTCGGTTTGCGCAGCGCATCAGTCATCACACCCGTGTGCATCAAGATGACGCCGCCCAATTTCAAAAAGGGGCAACCGTGGTACAAAATCCCACCGCAAAAAATTCATTATGAAATTACCGTCGGCGACGACATCCTGCCGGAAGAATGGCTGGCAGAAAAACCCCTGCCCATCGCCGCAAGGCGTTTAAACGAATACCTGCAAGACTATTTTACAAGGAAAACCACATGAGCAATTTAGAAAACCAAATCAAACAATTAATCATCGACAGCTTAGGTCTGGAAGACATTACCGTTGCCGACATCGGCAGCGAAGATCCGCTTTTCGGCGACGACGGCCTGGGTCTGGATTCGGTTGATGCATTGGAACTTGGTTTGGCCGTACAAAAAACCTTCGGCTTCCAGCTCGACGGTGAAAACGACAACCTGCGCGAAAACTTCGCCAACGTCAAAACACTGGCCGAGTTCGTCAAGAGCCGCCAAGCATAAGGGAGAGAGAAGATGACCGAACAAGAAGTACGCACCCTGCTGACCGATGCACTGGTTAACCTGTTTGAAATCGAACCGGAACGCATCAAACCCGAAACCAACCTCTACGAAGATTTGGAAATCGACAGCATCGACGCCATCGACCTTATCGACCATATCAAACGCGAAACCGGCCGCAAACTGCAAGCCGAAGACTTCCGCAATGTGCGTACCGTAGAAGACGTGGTTCAAGCGGTTTTGAAAGTACAACAAGATTCCTGATTTTGCTTTGAATCAGCATATTTTCAGACGGCCTTGTCAATCCGCAAGGCCGTCTGAAAATCAATCACGACATCGTCAGCCACAGTTATCGCTTACTCATTAATATGCAGCTAACACCATGAAAAAACTCATTCCTCTTGTTCTCTTACTCCCTGCCTTATCTGCGCACGCTGAAATCTCTCTCATCAAAAAAATGACACATGCCGAGTGTATGCAAGTCATTCGTGATTCATTGGATATGTATAACGATATGGAATTTTGTGAAAAAAACACGAACGAGGAAACTCAACGTAACGGGATGCTGGCATGGGCTATGGCTGGATTTGCCAACAGCAAGTCAGAAATGTCCCCTATCTGCCCAACGGTCAAAAAAATGACCAAACAAGAGCAGGCTGAAATGTTTTCCCGCTATCCAAAATCTCATGAACCCAAAGAAGTGGCAAAATTCTGCACCTCGGAAAACCGTAAACGCATCGCCAAGCTTTATCCAACATATTCTAAACTGTTCAAAGAATATGACGACTTTAACAAAAGCAAAAATAAGGAAGAAAACGAATAACCCGATATCGCGGAAATTCTCAAAGATGATCCTCTGAAAACCTCTGCCACCCAAACGCCCTTACACCGACATTTTCAGACGACACCCCCTCAACGAAACTCGCCTGAAAAATAACAACAACCATGAAAATACTAGGAAAACTCCTACTGACCCTTGCCAGCCTCGCGTATCCACTCCTATGGTATTACGGCAGGGAAAACGGCGCATTTTTCTGGCTTGCTGCGGCCATGTGCGTCCTGTGGCTGATACGCGCCGCCATGCCGCAAACTGCAGCCCAACGCATTACGGCAATTATCCTTGCCGCCTTTTTTGCGGTGGTACTGGTTTTCAGACGGCCTGAATCGATGTATTGGTATCCCGTCGCCGTCAACGTGCTGATGCTTGCCGTTTTCGGCGGCAGCCTGTTTGCCAAACAAACGGTTATCGAACGCCTCGCCCGACTGCAACACCCCGACCTGCCGCCCGAAGGCGTGCGCCACACTCGGCGCGTTACGCAAATCTGGTGCTCGTTCTTTATCTTCAACGGCGCAACCGCCGCCATTTTGGCAGGCTTGCAATATTACGATTGGTGGGCAGCTTATACAGGCATTGTGTCGTATGTGTTAATGGGAATCTTATTTGCCGGAGAGTGGATTTATCGGAAATTGGTTTTGAAGGTTTAATCCATTAAAAATATTTCATCAATTAGACGAATAACCATAATGAAAAAAATCATCCTACTCACCCTGATTTCCTTCACATTTACCGCATGCTCTTCGACGTCTAAAACGCCTTTATCCCCTGAAGAAAAGGCGGAAGCCGAATACAAGAAAAATTATACGGAAGTTGCCAGCCACACCATCAAAACGCGCTCGGGAAACCTGACCGTCATTGACCGAATACACAATCGTTATTCTGACGATACTACAGCCAGCAGCATGAATTTGATGATTATTCGAAAATCCAATACGGTAAAAGCAAGGGCTGCACAAACAGCCGTATTTACAGCAACTTTTGCATTATTCATTCTTGCCGGTAGTAGCGGTCATATTGGATATGAAGGCCCTGACCTGCTGGGCAAACACAATTTAAGCGGGAAGCCCATTAAACCGAATTTTGCGAATCCCGTTTTTGAACAATTTTCCCCCAAAGTTCGCGATTGGGCGGCAAAATGGTCATTTAAAGGCAATAGTGCCAATAAAAAACTATTTGTCCAACCGGGCCGTTTCTATTTGGTTTATGAAAAATTCAATAGACGAGACCGATTCTTTCTGAATAATGAAGTCAGCCTTTTGGTAAACGGACAAAGCGGCAAAACCGATCGCTTACTCCATTGCTTCAAAAGAAGTGAAAGCCATTCATTGGAAGAGTGGCAGGCAAATGATTACGAATTGGTACGCCAAACGACAAACAAACAATACGATGAATGCTTGGCACAAATCAAAGAAGATGCCAAGGCAAATACATCGAAATTATAAAACCTTAGAACCATCATGCACCTAACCCGAATCCTATCCCCCGACCTACCTCAACACGACCTTATCGCCACCCATCCGAATTGGACGCGTGCTGATTTCAACCGTGCGGTTTTCCATCTGTCAGGCCGTCTGAAACAGGCAGGCGTGCAAACGGCCGCGTTGTGGTTTGACGATGCCGCGCTGTTTGCCTGTGCCGTGTTGGCAGTGTGGCATTCGGGCGGAAAGGTTTTATTGTTGCCCAATTTGGCGCAAGACAATTTGGAATGGGGAAAAACGGCAGAAGCGTTTTTAACGGATTCAACAGATAAAAAGCTGTCTTCAGACGGCCTGAACATCTGGCACTTGCCTGATGTATTGACTAAAACAGAATCGGAAGCGCTGCACACCTATCCTGAAAACCATCTGATTCCCGACGATGCTGAAGCATGGCTAAAAACATCAGGTTCCAGCGGCGAAGCGCAGATTATTGTGAAAACCGCCGCGCAAATGCAGGCAGAAGCCCTGACTTTGGCAAATACGCTGCCATTTGGGCAACACGGTGAAACCGTGGTCGGCAGCGTCATTCCGCAGCATCTTTACGGCTTCACATTCCGCTTTGCACTCGCGCTGACAATGGGTTGGACTATGGAGCGACAGCAGGCGGTTTATCCGGAAAACCTGCTTTCCAGCACGGCCGCACATGATAAAGTGGTTTGGATTGCCAGCCCGGCCGTACTCAACCGCTTGGGCGAAAACCGCAACTGGCAAAGTATCGGCCATAAAATTGCAGGCATTGTCTCGGCCGGCGGCGCATTGCCCGCAGCCACGGCGGATTTGCTGCAACAGGCTGCCGTCCGCCCGTTTGAAGTTTATGGCAGTACCGAAACCGGCGTGATTGCCTCACGTTGCGAACGCCAAGAATGGCAGCCTTTCGAAGGCGTGGAAATCGGGCAAAACGAAGAAGGCGCACTTTGGGCTTCTTCGCCTTGGTCGCCCGAACGCCGTCAAACAGCCGATTTGATCGAGCCGCAAGATGACGGTTTTCTGTTACTCGGTCGGCAAGACCGCATTATTAAATTTGAGGACAAACGCGTGTCGCTGACCCAAATCGAACACGAACTTTTACAACATCCTTGGATTGCCGACGCCCACTGCGGCCGTCATCCGCAACATCAACGCATTGCCATATGGTCGGCATTGAACGCAGACGGTATCGCCGCCTTGCGCGAGAAAGGCCGCGCTGCGGTCGCCGATACGCTCAAACACCATCTGGCCGCCACGCAGGACACCATCGCCCTGCCGCGTTACTGGCGTTTTACCGACAGCCTGCCGCGCAATGCCCAAGCCAAAATCGCTTCGGCGGATTTTCAGACGGCCTTTACCGTAGCCCAAACTTCGCCTGTTTGGTCGAAAACATCATCTGACGATGAAACCAATACCGAAACCTTCATCGGCCGCGTGCCTTTGGATTTGGTTTATTTCGGCGGCCATTTTGCCACCTTCCCGCTGGTTCCCGGTGTGGTCGAGCTGCAATGGGTGCGCAACCTGATCGCGCCCAAGCCATGGGGCAAACAGCGCATCATCCGCATCGAAAATCTAAAATATCAGCAGTTTATCCGTCCTCACGATGAAGTGTCGGTAGAGCTGAAATACGATGAAGGCAAAAACAAACTGAGCTTTAAAATCAACAACGGAGAGCATCCGTGTGCATCAGGACGGATTGTGTTTGAGGCCGTCTGAATATACCTATTAACTTTTTAGTGGAAAACCAACAATATGCAACTCTTCCCCGCCCTAGAACAACGCTACTCCCACGAACACCAGTCCGCAGGCGAGGCTCAACGTCTGGCTCAAGAAATCGCTTTTGCACCGATTGTGTTCCAAGTTTCCCGCCTGATGGTGAAATTTGGCATTTTGGATCTGCTGAACGACCATTCAGACGGCCTTACTCAAGCCGAAATCGCTGAAAAAGCAAAAATCAGCAACTACGCGGCACAAGTCCTGCTGGAAGCTTCGCTATCCATCGGCACTGTCTTGACTCGCGACAACCGCTATTTCATCAGCAAGGCCGGTTGGTTTGTCCTCAAAGACAAAATGGCCCGCGTCAATATGGATTTCACGCAAGAAATCTGCTACCAAGGCATGTTTGACTTGGAAAAAACCCTGCAAACGGGCAAGCCCGAAGGCCTGAAAGTATTCGGCGACTGGCCGACCATTTACGAAGGCTTGTCTTCATTACCAAGCATCGCGCAGGAAAAATGGTTTGCATTCGACCATTATTATTCCGACAATTCCTTCGCCGAAGCACTGAACACCGTGTTTGCCAAACCAGTTAAAAAACTGCTCGATGTCGGCGGCAATACCGGCCGCTGGGCGGAGCAATGCGTCAACCACAATGCCGAAGTCGAAGTCACCATCATGGATCTGCCGCAACAAATCGGCTTGATGCGCGAAGCGACCAAAGGCAAAAACGGCGCGGACCGTATCCACGCCCATCCGGCCAATCTGCTTGATCCTGTGATTCCGTTCCCGACCGGTTTTGACGCGATCTGGATGAGCCAATTCCTAGACTGTTTCACCGAAGAACAAGCCACCAGCATTCTTCAACGCGCCGCTGAGTCTATGAGCGAAAACACCAGCCTCTACATCATGGAGCCTTTCTGGGACAGGCAACGCTACGAAACCGCCGCCTACTGCCTGACCATGACCAGCCTGTATTTCACTGCCATGGCCAACGGCAACAGCAAAATCTTCCATTCTGAAGACCTGATCCGCTGCGTTGAAAAAGCCGGATTGAAAGTAGCGGAAATTTCAGACGGCATCGGCCGCGGCCATAGCATCTTGCGCTGCGTTAAGGCCGTCTGAACATCATCTTTTAAACCCTAAAAACAAACCGACCCCAACAGCCATTGCAGCTATCGGGGTCGGTTTCTTTTTAGGTAACAGCCTTAATGCATCAGCCGCGCAACATCCATACTGCGCACACTAACGCAATCACCACCGACAAAGCGGTAAACAGTTGTCCCATTCCGGCCAATTTAGGCTGCTTAGCATCAATGGTTTTAAAGCCGTTAATCATCGGCGTAATCAAATCCTGTTTTTTCACAAAGCGATACAGCAAAACAGTTGCGATATGTACGCCCGCCAAAACAGCCAAAATATTAAAGAAATTGACATGGATTTTTCGCGCCAACGTACCGGCGTGTTCGCTGACCAAATGATTTAAAAAGCCGGAATTGGTAAACGTATTTTCATCGGCGGCAAATAAACCTGTGGCCGTCTGAAAAACCAAGGCGGCCAATAAAGCGATGACCATCAGCGCGCCCAAAGGATTGTGGCCGACCAATTCGTCTTCAGACATCTGGCCTTGCGTGTAGCGGCGGATTTCGGAAAACGGACGCACAAATCGGCTGAATTTTGCCGTATCGCTGCCCCATATCCCCCAACACAAGCGGAAAACCATCAATGCCAGCATCAACAAGCCGCCGCGCAAGTGCCATACCAGCATATCGCCGCCTTGGGTTGCGCTGTACCACATAAATCCCATTAATAACACCAAGAGCCAATGGAACAGGCGTGTAGGTGCGTCCCAAACTTTTATTTTTTGCTTCATTACCTTTTACTTTCTGATTTAAAATTAAATTTCTTATCTTGGAAGGTTATGCCATGCAGTCCATCTACACGCTTCCCGAATCGCTTCAAACTTTTCAGACGGCCTTAGCATTTCCCGACATATTCCGCCCACGCGCCCAAGAGTCGCACAAAGGCACATACGGCACACTTGCCATTATCGGCGGTGCAACGGGAATGAGCGGTGCGGTGGTTTTAGCAGCCACAGCCGCCATGTATCAAGGATGCGGCAAGGTCTGGGCGGGTTTCAACCAAGCCACGCTGCCTTTTGCCATCATTCCCGAACGCCCTGAAATCATGCTCGCCACTGCGACCCAACTGATGGAGCGCAACGATGTCAGCGCACGGGTAATCGGCTGCGGATTCGGTTTGGACAGATTATCAGAGCAGCTACTGCTCCAAATCCTGTCGACACACCATGACCAGCCTTTATTGCTCGATGCAGATGCCTTGACACTGCTGGCCCGTTCTCCCGAATTGGCCGAACGCCTCAAATCGTACAAACATATCATCCTGACACCTCATCCGGCCGAAGCCGCCCGCCTACTCGGTACCGATACCCAATCAGTTCAAGCCGACAGACCCAAAGCCGTAACCGAAATCAGCCAAAAATATGGCGCGACTGTCGTATTGAAAGGCCATCATACATTGGTGGCCACGGCAGACGGCATAGTCTATACAAACACCAGCGGCAATGCCGGATTGGCTACCGCAGGCAGTGGCGATGTCTTGAGCGGCATTATTGGCAGCCTACTGGCACAAGGTATTCCGGCATTCCAGGCCGCCTGCGCCGGCGTATGGCTGCATGGTGCGGCGGCCGATGTCATCAAACACAGCGGCAAAATCGAAACCGGAATACTTGCCGGAGAAATTGCACCTGCCGCCCGATGGCTGCGCAATATTTTATCAAAAGAGTAATACTGTCTATATCATAAATACAAATTGCAGGCCGTCTGAAAATCAATCCTTATTTTCAGACGGCCTTATTTATTTTAAGCCATTTTGCAAATTAAGGTTAAGGCGTGTATCCTTGATTTCCATTAAAAACAACTTCACAACATATTATCATGAGTATCCTCAATAAAATCAGCAACTTTATTGGAAAAACATTTTCTCTTTGGGCGGCGTTCTTTGCCGGCATCGCTTTTTTCGCACCCGATACCTTCAAATGGGTCGGTCCTTACATTCCTTGGCTTCTGGGCATCATCATGTTCGGCATGGGCTTGACGCTCAAACCTTCCGACTTCGATATTTTGTTTAAACGCCCCAAAGCCGTCATCATCGGCGTGATTGCACAATTCGCCATCATGCCGGCAACCGCCTATCTGCTGGCCAAGCTGTTGAACCTGCCTGCCGAAATCGCAGTCGGTGTGATTTTGGTCGGCTGCTGCCCGGGCGGTACGGCTTCCAATGTAATGACTTATCTGGCGCGCGGCAATGTGGCTTTGTCGGTTGCCGTTACATCGGTTTCTACTCTGATTTCCCCATTGCTGACCCCCGCCATCTTCCTGATGCTTGCCGGTGAAATGCTGGAAATCCAAGCGGGCAGTATGTTGATGTCCATCGTCAAAATGGTTTTGTTCCCCATCGTTTTGGGCTTGATTGTCCATAAAGTCTTGGGCAACAAAACTGAAAAATTGACCGACGCGCTGCCACTGGTTTCCGTTGCCGCCATCGTGCTGATTATCGGCGCAGTCGTCGGTGCCAGCAAAGGCAAGATTATTGAAAGCGGCCTGCTGATTTTTGCCGTTGTCGTACTTCACAACGGCATCGGCTATCTGCTCGGCTTCTTTGCCGCTAAATGGACCGGCCTGCCTTATGATGCACAAAAAACGCTGGCCATCGAAGTCGGTATGCAAAACTCGGGCTTAGGCGCCGCGCTTGCCGCCGCACACTTTGCCGCCGCTCCGGTTGTTGCCGTTCCCAGCGCATTGTTCAGCGTGTGGCACAATATCTCCGGCTCACTCCTGGCAACTTATTGGGCAGCCAAAGCCGATAAAAATAAAGAATCCTAAACGTCTTTAATCATCAGGCCGTCTGAACAGGGATAAACGAAATCAACGATTTCTGCCTTACCTGTTTAGACGGCCTTTATTTTGAAATCAAGCAGGATTATTGTTTGGCTGCTTCGATTTGGATATTGATGTTTACTTTTTTGCTCATACCGGCACTCACTAAATAATCCAAGCCCCATTTGGTACGGTCGATGGTGGTGCTGAAGTCGCCGCCGCATACTTCTGCTTTTAACATCGGGCTTTGGTAGCAGTTGAATTTATCGGCTTTGAGTTTTACCGGCGCAGTTTTGCCGTTCATGGTCAGATTGCCGTCAACGGAAAGCAGTTTTTTGCCGTTGAAATTGAATTTGGTGGATACAAAACGGATTTCAGGGTATTTGTCTGCATTGAAAATATCGGCAGATTTCAAATGTTGGGTAAAGTGGTCAGAACCGGTTTGCAGTTTGGACAAAGGCAATACAATATCGATTGAGCCTTGGCGTTTGGCACGGTCAAATTCCAAATTACCGGTCAAACCATAAATACCGCCGACGTTGGTGCTGGTGTTGAAATGGTCGATGGCAAAGCGGGCATTGGCATGAAATTCGTCCACTTTATAAACAGCGGCAGACGCAGCAGAAGCCAACATGGCCGAACACAATGCAAACATGATTTTTTTCATCGTCTTATCCTTAAAAGTGTGAGAAGTTCCCTATCATATCACTTTTTGATGCCAACATCTTTTGTAACTGAGAAAGACAGCGTTTTATCCTAAGAAAACTTCAGGCCGTCTGAACGAGAGGACAGCAAATTCAGGTGAAGCAAATACAGTTTAGTTTTATTACAAAATAGCGTGCTTCATCGCTCGTAATTGGTATAAAATACCGAGTTATTTCTACAACGGGCCGCCAAACTACCAGCCTATTTCAGACGGCCTCAGCATAAAACAAAGGAACAAAAATGCCTGAATACCGCTCCAAAACCTCTACCCACGGCCGCAATATGGCAGGCGCGCGCGCATTGTGGCGTGCGACCGGCGTAATGGAAACCGACTTCGGCAAACCGATTATCGCCATTGCCAACTCCTTCACCCAATTCGTCCCAGGCCATGTGCACCTGCACAATATGGGCCAACTGGTTGCCCGTGAAATTGAAAAAGCCGGCGGCATTGCTAAAGAATTCAACACCATTGCCATTGATGACGGTATCGCCATGGGCCACAGCGGTATGCTCTACTCCCTGCCCAGCCGCGACCTGATTGCCGACTCCATCGAATACATGGTCAATGCCCACTGCGCCGACGCGCTGGTGTGCATTTCCAACTGCGACAAAATCACCCCGGGCATGCTGATTGCCGCCATGCGCCTGAACATTCCGACCATCTTCGTTTCCGGCGGCCCGATGGAAGCCGGTAAAGTTATCGGAGTTGCAAACATTCAACCCGAACGCCGCTTGGACTTGATTGATGCCATGATCGAATCGGCTGACGACAATATCAGCGACAAACAAGTCGAAGAAGTCGAACAAAACGCCTGCCCGACTTGCGGCTCTTGCTCCGGCATGTTTACCGCTAACTCCATGAACTGTCTGACCGAAGCACTCGGCCTTTCCCTGCCGGGCAACGGTTCATACTTGGCTACCCACGCAGGCCGCAAAGAATTGTTCCTCGAAGCCGGCCGCATGATTGTCGAAATCACCAAACGCTACTACGAGCAGGACGACGAAACCGTATTGCCGCGCAGCATTGCCACTAAAAAAGCGTTTGAAAACGCCATGACCATGGACATCGCCATGGGCGGCTCTACCAACACTATCCTGCATTTGCTCGCCGTTGCCAACGAAGCGGGCGTGGATTTCAAAATGGCAGACATCGACCGCTTAAGCCGCGTTGTACCTTGCATCTGCAAAACCGCGCCAAATAACCACGACTACTACATGGAAGACGTGCATCGAGCCGGCGGCATTTTCGCCATCCTGAAAGAACTGGACAAAGCAGGCAAACTGCACACCGACGTGTACACCATCCACGCGCCGACACTGAAAGACGCGATTGAAAAATGGGACGTGACCAACCCTGAAAACACCCATGCCATCGAGCGTTTCAAAGCGGCTCCAGGCGGCGTGCGCACTACTCAGGCGTTCTCGCAAAACCGTATGTGGAAAACCCTCGACCTCGACCGCGAAAAAGGCTGTATCCGCGATGTTGAACATGCCTACTCGCAAGACGGCGGCTTGGCAGTATTGTTCGGCAACATCGCAGAACGCGGTTGCGTAGTGAAAACCGCAGGCGTGGACGAGAGTATCCTCAAATTTACCGGTCGCGCCCGCGTATTTGAAAGCCAAGAAGACGCAGTAGAAGGCATTTTGGGCAATCAAATTGTGGCTGGCGATATCGTCATCATCCGCTACGAAGGCCCTAAAGGCGGCCCGGGCATGCAAGAAATGCTGTACCCGACTTCTTACCTGAAATCCAAAGGTTTGGGCAAAGCCTGCGCCCTGCTGACCGACGGCCGCTTCTCTGGCGGTACTTCCGGCCTGTCCATCGGCCATGCTTCGCCTGAAGCGGCAGAAGGCGGCGCAATCGGTTTGGTACACGAAGGTGACACCATCGAAATCGACATTCCAAACCGCAGCATCCACCTTGTCATTTCCGATGAAGAGCTTGCCGCACGCCGTGCCGAAATGGAAGCACGCGGCAGCAAAGCTTGGAAACCGGAAAACCGCGACCGCTACGTCTCCGCAGCCCTGCGTGCCTACGGCGCGATGGCGACTTCCGCCGACAAAGGCGCAGTACGCGACGTATCGCAAATCGAACGTTAATTAACCTGACTTTAAGGCCGTCTGAACGCTTTCAAGTGTTTCAGACGGCCTTCATTCAAACGGACACATATGGACAAATTCATTTTAGCGATGATCGGCATGGCCATTGCCCTCTTGATTATTATTGGCGGCGGATTTATCGCTGTCGAATATTT
>NZ_JBQCXF010000065.1:0-12337 GCF_051956635.1 Neisseria sp. P0022.S010
GATCGTCTGAAGCAGACCCGAACACCCCGGCCACTTCCGACAGTAAGCCTTCCTGCGGACGAATCTCAAATGCTGCGCGTTGGTTGAGGTAGGAAGACAGAGGCAAAGAGGAATCGGTCGATGTGGCGGTGATTTCGACACGGTAGGCGGTATTGACCGCTTCGGAGGCGGTGAAGGAGCGGACTGAAAGTGAGGGAGAAAAACGGGCGAAGGTAAGATGATAGGATTGGCGGGCGGTCATAAGGGTAATATCCGACTGACGATGAACACTGTATGATAACGGGGATAATGCCGCTGGTAAAGCAAATGGGATGAATGGGGAAAAGGCCGTCTGAACGGTTGAAATAAGGAATAAAGAGACATTTTACCCTACCCTATTCCACCATTCAGGGGAAAGGTGGTAAATTAAGCAGCCGCATTTCTCTTAAAAACCATTGATTTTATACTAAAAATTGGAGTACTATGAGCACACCCTCTGGAGTATCATTAATTCTCATGACATATAGGAACAATAAGCGGAATTTGTAGAAGAATAGGAAAAAGGAAATTAATTTATATTATGTTAAATTAATAATGCTAGTGTTTTAATCTGCTAACTTCTGTTTCTCTCAGTGATTCAATCGCTTACAGAATTCAAGAATAAAAAAGGCCGTCTGAAAGGTTTTTCAGACGGCCTTTTATCAATTGCCCCAGCTTTTTCTCAATAAATCCCTTGTTGTTAAATCCCCAGTTCTTTCAATTTCATCCAGCGTTCTTTTGGTTGTAATAACATAAACGGTTGTAGTGCAGCCTGTTCTTTTCATCATAATACTGACAGAACATACTGACAGAACGTGGACTTTGAGGCCGAAACCTTTGTAAATCCCCTAAATTCCCATCAAGACATTTAGGGGATTTTCCATGACCACCTTCTTTCAGCAAACCGCACAAGCCATGATTGCCAAACACATCGACCGCTTCCCACTATTGAAGTTGGATCAGGTGATTGATTGGCAACCGATCGAACAATACCTGAATCGTCAAAGAACCCGTTACCTTAGAGACCACCGCGGCCGTCCCGCCTATCCCCTGTTGTCCATGTTCAAAGCCGTCCTGCTCGGACAATGGCACAGCCTTTCCGATCCCGAACTCGAACACAGCCTCATCACCCGCATCGATTTCAACCTGTTTTGCCGTTTTGACGAACTGAGCATCCCCGATTACAGCACCTTATGCCGCTACCGCAACTGGCTGGCGCAAGACGACACCCTGTCCGAACTGCTGGAACTGATTAACCGACAATTGACCGAAAAAAGCTTAAAAATCGTTTGGCGTACCGCAAAACGTCCACGTTCAATCCAAACAGCCTCGTTGTAAGCCTCGCCATTTGAAAAACGATCCATAACCGCCATGCTGTGTATTGCCAGTTCGTTTGCCGTTGCGCCAACCGCGTGTCCTAATACTTCCATTTTTATCTCCTGCAAATGCGACGACGTCGTCGCATTTAATAAACTCGTTGTTCAATTTCCTGCAAACGTGCAGTCAAACGTTCTTGTTGCTGTCTGAAACGTTCCGCGATTTGCAAGGTTTTAATGCTGTACGCAAAATTGCCGTTATCCAGCTTGACCACCAAACCCTCCGCAATCAGGTCTTCCAAGTCCCGGCTGACATGTACCGGCGAAATACCGAGGCCGTCTGAAATTTCCTTGTTGCTGATGCCGATAATCGGATGGGCTTCCAATGCCTTAAAGACTTTTAAAAGTCGTACGCCTTTGGCACTCATCACGCACTCCGTTTCACTTCATCTAATTTGGACTTCATCCCCAACTCAACCGCGATTTCATGCGCCTTACCACGGTTTGCCTTAACGTTTCCGTTCAAAATCCGGGACACATAAGTCGGGTCATAGCCACGCGCATCGCACCAATCCTTAATCGTTTCACCGCGCTCGCGGAAACCTGCTTTTATTTTTTCTGCTTTCACGGAATATCTCCTGTTTCGTTCTCGTGTTAAAATTCTGATTGTTTAAAGATTTAAACAATCTTGGTTAAATGTTGTGTAAATAATAGTGGAAATATCCCACTATTGCAAGGTTTATTTCCACTTATTTGAGGAATTTTAGGTATGGTTTTGGAAAAAATTAGGCAAGTTATTGAATTTAATAAGATTACAATCGACGAATTTGCCGAAAAAATTGGAGAAAAACCGACCAGACTGAAGGATGTACTGCGAGGAAAGCAGCGTCCGCCGCTAGAAATGATCCAATCTATAGTGGAAATTTTTCAAATTGATGCAAACTGGCTGATAGGGAAAGGGAGAAATTTCCACCTTAAAGGGGAAATTGATAAAGATGAATACGCATACATCCCAATGTATGACGTAGAAGTGTCCGCAGGGAATGGCGCGGCCGCCTACGGAGTGGCAGAGCCGGCCAACCACTTGGCTTACCGCAAAGACTGGCTTAAGTTACGCGGCCTGTTTGCCAAAGACCTCAACTGTGTCACCGCACGTGGAGACAGCATGGAGCCCACCATCCATAGTAAAGACATGCTCTTGGTGGATACCTCCAAAAACAATCCGCGAGACGGACAAATTTACGTCATCCGTTCAGGCGAAACGCTTTGGGTCAAACGCATCCAAAAACAGATTGACGGCAGCCTGCTGCTGATTTCAGACAATGATACCTATCCGCCGATGTCGTTGATGTTGGCAGACCATCCCGATATTCAGGTCATCGGCCAAGTGGTTCAAATCTCAAATGACCTGACATAACAAAGGAAAACTTATGAAGAAAACTTATTTTGCAGCATTGTTGCCGGTTTTGTGCCTGCTGATACCGCATCAGGCTGTTGCTGCAGCCAAATGCAAAGATTTCCCGACACACCAAGCCGCGCAAAAGTATTATTTGGCCAAGATGCCGGGCTGGAAAAGTTTAGATCGTGATGGTGACGGTAAGGCCTGCGACTGCAACCCGGGAGGCAATGGCAAGAAATGTCCGAAAAAGCGTAAAAAATAAACCAATCAACCCAAGGGAAACTCATGAAAAAAATCTTACTTACACTATCGGTTTTAGTTGCATTATCTGCGTGTGGTGGCCAATCTGAAGAACAACCGGCATCTGCCCAACCTCAAGAGCAGGCACAATCCGAATTAAAAACTATGCTGGTAAGCTATACCGACTATCAATCAGCAGCCAATAAAGGGCTTGCCGACCAAAAAACCGGGCTGTCCCTGCCTGAACATGTATCCCCAACCGATAATGCAGAAGGAAAGAATCTGCTGCATGACTTTTCAGACGGCCTCACATTAACCGTTGATACCGATAAAGCCGACAAAATTACTGCCGTCCGAGTAGTTTGGAATACAGATGCAGTGCCTCAAAAAGCGGAAAAACTGTCCAAAGCCGCCGCAGCCTTGATTGCAGCAACCGCCCCGGAAGACCGCACACTGCTGCGTGATACCAGCGACCAAATCAAAATGGCGATTGACAGCCATAATGCTCAAAAAGAGCCAACCCGAGAATGGGCGCGTGGTGGGATTGCTTATAAAGTCACTGTTACCAATTTACCGAGCGTGGTTTTGACGGCAAAGCCTGAGTAAATTGAATGACGTCTAATAACTTCAGATAGCTGTGATAAAAACAGGAAGAAAAATATGGAAAACTTACAATACAAACGTTTTGCTGATGTAAATCTGAATGACCCCTTTTTTGACTCTTTAAAAGCATCTTATCGTGAATTTTCAGATTGGTTCCAAAGAAAAGCAGAAGAATATGCTTATGTATTTTATGGGAATAACGGTTTTATAGATGGTTTTTTATACTTGAAGGCCGAACCTCAAATTATTGATGATTGTATTCCGGTATTATCCACCAACTTTAGTCGTGGCTGGTTGAAAGTAGGGACGCTCAAAATCAATGCCCACGGAACTAAACTTGGGGAGCGTTTTATCAAAAAAATCTTTGACTATGCAATTACATATGGATTCAATGATATTTATGTAACTGTTTTTGCTGAACATGTTCCCTTAATCGCGTTATTCGAACGATATGGTTTTAGAATAGAAGCAAAAAAGGTAACAGCTAATGGAACGGAACTGGTTTTAACTCGACGTTTTAATCTTGTATATCAAGGTGTGGAAAACACCAATAAAAACTATCCTCTTGTGAATTTTAGGGGAGATACTACTTATCAACCTCAGACTTATTTACTGTCAATCTATCCTGAATGGCACACCCGATTACTTCCGGATTCAATACTAAGAACAGAAGATACTTCTATTATTCAAGACGTTTCTCCAACAAACAGTATCCATAAAGTGTATTTAACTAATATGGGTGGAATTGAAAAATTAAAACGTGGAGATGTCTTATTTATCTACCGAACTACTGATGAACCGGGAAGGGCTTATTATCGTGCCTTGATAAGTTCGGTATGTGTCGTTGAAGAATATCGACACATTAATTCGTTTGATAGCTATGCTGAATTTGAAAAATACTGTGCCCCTTATAGCGTTTTCTCTCAAGAAGAGTTACAACGATTTTGGCAGGTAAGAAAGTATCCGCATATATTGAGATTCTCGTATAATATTGCCTTACCCAAGCGAATCATAAGAAAAGATTTACTTGAGCAGGTTGGTCTAAGTGAAGGTGCATATTTTGGTTTTATGCCACTTACCCACCAACAGGCATATCATATTTTGAGATTAGGTCAAGTCAATGAAAGTTTTGTTATCTATTAAACCCGAGTATGCCGAGAAAATTCTTAATGGCGAGAAAAAATTTGAATTTCGTCGGGTTTTACCCAAAAACAAAGCAGTTAAAAAAGTAGTGATATATGCCACTTTACCTATAGGAAAAGTAGTTGGTGAGTTTGAAATTGCAGAATTAATATCAGAGTCTCCTATCCGCTTATGGGAAAGAACGGCAGAGTTTTCCGGCATCAGTGCCGATTTCTTTGAAGCTTATTTTGAAGGTAAAGACATTGCACATGCCATTAAAGTAGGCAAAGTAAAGAAATATAATCGACAAAAAGATTTGGCAGATATTTTGCCAAACGGTATTGCGCCTCAATCCTTTTGTTACATTTAAGTTTTAACCCCCTTTAAAAGCCTATTCAGACGGCCTTACCTAAAATCCCTGTACCTATCAATAGATACAGGGATTTTTTATGTCCACCAAATTCAACCAATTTATTGAGCGCGTCCTCTCCCACGAGGGCGGCTACGTCAATCATCCCAAAGACCCCGGCGGCGAGACCAACTGGGGCATTACCAAACGCACTGCTCAGGCAAACGGCTACAACGGTTCCATGCGTGCCATGACGCGTGAACAAGCGATCGGCATTTACCGTCAAGCATTTTGGGAACGCTATCACGCCGATCAAATGCCGGAAGCGGTTGCATTCCAATTCTTCGATGCCTGCATCAATCACGGTCATGGCAATGCTGCCCGTATGCTGCAACGCGCCGCAGGCGTGCCGGACGACGGCGTTATCGGAGCAGTCAGCCTCAAAGCCATCAATTCACTTCCTGAAAATGACCTCCTGCTCCGTTTCAATGCCGAACGTTTGGTGTTTTATACCAAGCTCGGCACGTTCACATCATTTGGCAAAGGCTGGATTCGCCGCGTGGCACAAAACCTGATTCATGCGTCTGCAGATAACACCGATTAAAGGGAGACAAACCATGTCAAAAAAGTCACTCATCGCCCTAATGACCGCAGCCATGCTGCCCGATTTCAGCCACAGCGACCTGGGCATTCGCTACGCCATGCCGACTCAGGGATGTTGGACGCAAGCCCACCGCAAGAGCGGGGTAGCCGCCGCGAAACGCGCAGCCAAAAAAAAGCGTCGCAAATAACCGCCTTTTTCAAATGGTTGAGCGGATTGGTATCCAATCCGGCCACAGGGAAAATCAGCCATACCAAACTATGGGCAAACGTGGCAGCCGCCTCTATGACCTATAAATTCTCGCAAACAGCAGATGCGCCGGAATGGCTCTGGTGGGCTTATGGCGCATTGGTTGGCGGGTATGCATTAATCAAACGCGATCGCGGCGATTCCGCAGATCGCTGAAATCCATAAAGGAAAAGACGATGTGGAAAACGCTTAACCCTATTTGGCAGACCCTGATTCTGATTTTGCTGATAGCAGGTGCAGTACCAACGATTTATTTCTGCGGCTATAAGTCCTCAGCGGTTTGATTTCGCACAAGCACAAAGCCGCGATTTGGCAACCGCCTATCAGCAAATCGGCCGCCAAGCGGCTCAATTGGAGAAGCAGATTGATGAAACTGTACAAAAAGACGGCAACCGTTTTAACGGCCTTGGCACTAACAGCGTGCAACTCTACAACCGTGCCCTCGGCCACGATTAAAACCGTTACCGTCGCGGAAATCCCCCCCGTCTCTTCCGAGCTGCTGCTCGTTCACGAACGCCCCGAGCGTCTGAGTGGCGGATCGCCCGAACAACTTTTAAACCACGCCGTCCGCTATGGCGAATACTGCCAAAAACTGGAAAAACAAATTTCCGGCTGGCAGACATGGTACAAGAAAGGCCGTCTGAAAAATGACTGATTTGGTCGGGATGTAGCTTGTACTCTCGTAAAGCCCGGGTAATGGTGTTTTCAGAAAGAGGACTTACTTCTCCCGTTTCCTCATCAATCCGCGCCGCCTCGATTTTGCCGTTGGCTCGCAGCATCTCCACTGCTTGCTTGACCGACATCAACCGCTTTCCGTTGCGCCTCATGGCCTCCACCAGTACAGCCGAAATCAGTTTGGCTTCTTCCAGCTTCAGTTCCGTTTTACCGGCATCGCTTCGCCGTTTTCGGCTCAGCTTAACACTCACAGACTCCAATTTCCGATAGAGCGTAGCGAGCGATACTCCTAAATCCTGTGCCGACCGTTTCAGATACTCCGACCGTTCGCCTCGCCCAAGCAAAGCAGCTTGAGCCTCGATTGTAGAGAAAGCATCCGCTGCTGTCGTTGACGCCACCATTATTCAGACCGCCGGCAGCAAACAGCGTCAGGCCATAGAAGTCGATGAAGAAGGACAAGTCAGCGGCCAAACCACACCAAGCAAAGATAAAGATACCCCTTGGATAAAGAGACGGCCACTCATCCAAATCAAACAGCAGTTTGACACGGTAGCGCCCCATTTCGTCGATGTAGGCATATCGGCTTGGAACAATTTCAAGCGATATTTATAAATAAATGTCGTCTGAAAAATTTCAGACGACATTAGCCTATTCTTCAAATAAGTTTGCAAACTTTTCTCTCTGGTAAAGTGGCTTAGACTGATAAAAATAGGTTAGATAATCCTTGACTCCTCCCACTTTGAATGGTCCTTACAATGGTAGCCCGGTTTTTACATCTAAGCCTGCTTTATCCGCCAGCTTTTTTATCAACTCATCAGAGGGTTTTGGTGGTTCATTTCCCTCCACCCAGCGTTGAAAGGCGATTTTGCCGTCCCATTCGGGTAAAGGTGCCGGCGGTAGCGGAACGATATCGTCCAAATCAGGAACGGTCGGCGACATGAATTCGTAAGTTGACAGATAAGAGTCAATAATACTGTAACGGCGAGCACGCTCTTTATCAGCCTCCACATCTAGAAAGTTGTTATTTCCTTTTTCTTTTCCTACCTTAAACGCATTAGAAAGAATAAAAGCAGATAAATAATTACCGTTTTTTACCCCCTGATGATAGGCTCTAACGGCTTCATCATATTTATGATAGTCAGGAAGAAACATACCCAACCAATAAGAAGCATTACCTTGTCCTTGTTCAGAAGCACACCGATATAACTTCATCATTAGCTTTAATCGAAATTCACGTGTTTCTTCATCATCTAAACTACTGATCATCTGACCTAACGTATATTGCGCCTCCCTGTTACCCATATCCGCAGCCTTGCGTAAAAATGCCAGCTCGCTGTCGGGGGGCGCGCTGACACCGTAGCCGTCTTCGATATAGCCTTTGAGCAGATAGTAGGCGGTAGCTGGAAGTTGTTTGTGCAGCATTTTATACAATTTCTGGGTTTCAGCTTCAGCCTCAATATCGGGAACCCTCGTCCAGCCATCGCTGAGCAGGAACTGCAGCCGTACGTTTGCCTTATAATCGCCATTAGCGGCGGCAATGCGGTAATACGGCAATAGTTCATCCCAAAAACCGTCCCCCCTCTGTCCAGGCCACATATGGTTCAAATCACGGTGCAGCGCGTAATTGTAGAGTTGCTGTGTTTCCTCGGATAGAGGTGGGCGTTTTTCATGCACGCAGGTAAACTCTAGGTTCTTTTTGATTTCTTCGATTGTCTTCATGGTTTCTTTCTTCCGTTGTTTTTCTTGCCATTTTTCCCCTATGCTGCAATACGCGGGCTTAACCTGACCGTTTGCACCGCCTATATGGATGGGATTGCATTTCAGCCAAAGGAGAAACCAAATAAACATTGCTGCCAGACAGCCTAAAACTATCAGGGTATATTTGAGGGATTTGTGCATAATAGTCAATCCAATTGTGATATTTTAGGATCCAGGCGTAAAAATTCGCACAGAGGGTACAGTGGCGGTTTACCGTTTATAATCTGTTTTTTATTTTCATCCATTATTATCTGCCACCGTCTAAAAGCCATAAATGCTACATTCGGATCATTCATTCCCTCTGGATTTGCCACATTGTCAAACTTTCCTGCCGCATTATTGGCTTTGTGCAGATCGCGTGTATGTAGTTTCCACAAGTCTTTGCGCAGTTTGCGTGCCACTGCGCCATTCTCGGTGAATATGCCTAATTCCGTATCTACCTGCATACTGCGAGTATTCAGATTGGCTGAGCTGATAACGGTAAAGACATCATCTATAATGGTCACCTTCGAATGAATGTAAACTTCTTTCCAAGCATTAGATGCAGTCAAGGTGCAGACATGGACTTTGACACCCAACTCTTTTTTCAGTTTTTTGGCAAATTCTTTCTCCCTCACTTCTTCCGCATTTTTAGTATAGGATCGTTCTCTTGCCCCAGAACGTTGCTTCTGTTCTTCCTGTAATTCCGCCAATTCTCTTTTCCATTTAGCAATAGTACTTGCTGATCCTTGTGTATGATTATTTCCAAGCGATGCTTCCAAAAATTCTATACGTTCTGTATGTGTAAGGGCAACATTAGGCATCACATCCTGCCTTCCCAACTTTTCTAACATTTTATTTGTTGTATACGTTCCTTTTCCCAAACCATCATCAGATGAATTAGTTACAACAAACCAATGTATTGGCATATTTGCAGGGCGCCCCTTCGATCTTAAATTTTGCCAATGCTTGATAAACGCCTCAGCTAAGGGAGGCCATCTAAAATACTGATTTTCTGTATAAATATAACTGGTCACCCTTTTGATATTTTGCAGGTAGATTTTTTTGATGTCTTCAATATCCGGCTTGTCGTAAGTGCGCAATATCTGCGCCATCAAAGGCGTACCTCCGGCAGATTTGTTAAAAGGATATTTGTCGAAAGTCAGAGCCTTTCTTTTTTCTCCAAGTTTTTCACTACTTACCTTATCCCAAGATTGGCAGAAATTACGGTTGATATACTATAAAACTTCACCGCTAACGATACTGGACACATCCTGTAATGGTGTATCAACATTTTTTCCCTGGTTTGGCGCTGATACCTTACCAGAAATATGGCTGTTATCATCCCAATAATTGTCTAGCATATTATGTTCCATTACAAAGCCTACTGCCTTGTGAGGTACTTCGTAGTCTATCAAAACTGTTTTTTGGTGATGAGAAGGAAACAACCTCAATGTTGATTTTGCATTTTCTGGTAACTCCTTATCTTCATATTGATTACTCTGAGATTCAACACTCCGAGTTTTGAATTTCAGATTCTTTTGATATGAAGACTTTGATAGTTCCCATAAATGAGGGTACGATTTCTGAATATTTTGAGATGCATGTGGATCTAACGTATGTAATTTCCCTTCTCTTGCTAAATACCAATTTCGATCATACTGTTTCTGAGCTTTAGTTACCCCTGCTACTCCGCCTGAAAAAACACCAGGTGCATTTCCCATATTGGCTTCTGAAAAAGTCTGTATTTTAAAAGGTATACTCCAAACTAATATCCTCACCTGCACACCTGCTTTTGCTTTTTCAATCAATAAATCCCCAATGCACTTACTCTTACCGTCCCGCTTTAGATGCATCGAAGGCTGAAATCCCCATATAGCAATATCAATTGAATGTTCGGCTTTTTCAATTTTTTCATGGAGCGTTGTAAAAGCTTCTTTCCCATTAATCAATGGCTTGAAAGTAGCAGCAACAGGTGATGATTCCTGTGAGTCTAAAAACCAGTTCATTGATGCTGTTGCACCCAATTTAGATTTAGTGGAAGTCGCAATCACAGGTTTACCCATTTTTAGAACCTTTCGAACTTTTGTCTTTTATATTATGTACTATTTCAAAATATTTCTTTGCTTGCTCTATCGGAGAAAGTTCAGAACTTGTATATTTCAAGCCATGAAAACCACGATTGGTTATTTTATCTCTTGATGTATTTTCATTAAATTCATCCTCAATCGGAATCAAATATTCCAAATCGTTAGCAAATACAATCTTATATTTACTTGTTGGTATTTCATGTTCGACAGCAATATACCCTGTTGCATCCGTTACCCCTCTTTGAATTTCTTCTCCATCTGCATAGATTGTATAAGGCATACCGATGAAAAAGTGATCTGAATGAGGAGATTGACACAGATTAATTCGCATCGGACGTTTTGGTAAAGTTTTAGGCCAATCTGGGTGAGTGATTCCTAAACTATTCGGCCCATTCACCACCAACGGCGCCCTCACCCGCACTACCTTCGGACTTCCGATCTCCATCTCCCCGTTTGCCAACTTGATATACGCCCCCTTGCAGGTAATCAAAACCTCTTCCTTCGCCGCAATGGTGATCTTCCCTGCGCTGCTGGTCAGGGTGGCGTCTTTTAAGGCGTTCAGCTGTAACTCGTCATTCTGTGCCTGCACTTCCACTTTGCCCTGGTTGGCCTGCATCTTGATGCCGCTGCTTTGCGCAAACAGGTTCAGGCTTTCTGCCGCATGGGCGGTCAGGCTTTGACCGGCGGTAATGTCGGTGTTTGCCCCGCTGACGAGGTGGATATTTTCATTGGCGGTGTGCAGTTGGCTTTGTTGGGTCGCGGTGGCGATGCCGGCCGGGGCGGTTTGGATCAAACCGGCCTCTTTCAGCTCTTTGAGGGCGTCTTTCAGACGGCCCCTTTGGGTTTCTTCATCGGTATTATGGTTGTTGGCCGTTTGGGCGGCTTTGTTCAGGCTTTTGGCCAGGGAGAGTGCTTGTTCGAGTTGGGAGATGGCATCGTCCATATCCAGCACTTTGCCGTTGGCGTCCTGGTTTTGTGCGCTGACGAGTATGCCCTTGCCTGCCCGTACGGCGCCCCAACCGTCAGTTCTGAGTTCGAAGCCCTCACCGTTCTTACCACGCTTTTCTCGATTTGAGTCGACGATGTGGCCGAGGTTGAGTTGGGATTTTTGGTAGTCGGTGGCGAGTTTGATGTGTTCCTGACCTTTCAGGTCTTCCATCCTCAGTTTGTTGTTCGCCCAGGTGCGGATGACGTTTCTTGTGTTCCAATCGGCAGGGATATGGTCGGTATGGGTGCTGTCATGCATCACGCCGGAGATATACGGACGGTCGGGATTACCCTGTACGAAGGAGAGCATCACTTCGGTGCCTTCGTGTAAGGGGAAGTGGATGCCGTATTCGGGACCGGCATAGGGTTTGGCCAGTCGGACGGGACGGCTTTCGCCGCCGGGACTCCATTCGTCTAAATCAAACGGTAGTTTGACGCGGTAGCGGCCCATATCGTCGATATAGGCATAGGTGCAGTTCTCCGCCGCGGTTACCCGTGCGGGCAGTGTGCCGGCGATATGCGGACGCGGGGTGGTGCGTTTGGGACGGTAGGCGAGTTGGGCGGGAATGGCGGTAAAGGTATGGCTGTAGGCGGTATCGCGGCTGCCGCTGTGTTCCATACTGAGCACCAGCCAGCCGTCGGGGGCTTCGGGGAAGGAGACATCGGTTTGGAACACTTTCATCGGTGTCATGGAGACGACGTTGCCGCTGCCGTTGGTGACGGTTTGACGGCAGAGGACGGCTTCGTTCAACAGGGTCGTCTGAACTTGGGCTTCGTCGGGGGTTTTGGGATGAAGGCCCCAATGCTGCTGTTTGCCCAATAAGACGGTATTGTCGGCTGATTCTTCGGACTGTTTGTTGTCGGTTTCGGCAAAGAGGTCGGTATCGGCACTGCGGTAGTTGTAGTCGGCCGTGCGTATGCCTTCGACGATGGGGTTGTGACGGATGCTGA
>NZ_JBQCXF010000066.1:0-12274 GCF_051956635.1 Neisseria sp. P0022.S010
TTTGCGGTTCCATTCGATTTTGTGGTTGCTGCCCGCAGGGATTTCGTTGACAACGTTGATGATGCCGCCGTCCACGTCGCCCGGGGTCAGGATTTTGTTGAAGTCTGCCATGATGGTTTCCTTTGATTTTAAAGAGAGTCAAACGGCGAAAGTATAGCAAACCCAAGGCCGTCTGAAAATGTGAAACTGTCGTATTCAGACGGCCTTTTTGGCATTCAGCCTTTTGACCAGTTCTAAAATTGCGCGTTTATTGGAAGGCGAAAACACTTTTTCCGCCGCTTCTTCTGCACCAAACCAACCATAGGCAACGTGTTCGTCCGGTTGCAGGACGATGGGCGTATCGTGCGGAATTTGGGCGGAGAAGATGTGTTCGCGGTTTTCAAAAACGCCTTTGGGATAGCGATGGCGCCAGTGATGATAGATTTCATAAACGGTGCTGTCATGCCAGTTTTCCAGCTGTCCGTCTGCAAGGCGGATACCGGTTTCTTCCCACACTTCGCGCCATGCGGTTTCTTCGATACGTTCGCCTTCTTCCAAGCTGCCGGTAACCGACTGCCAAAAACCTTGCGGCGCCGTGCGTTCAATCAGCAGGATATTGCCGTCTTCATCATGCAAAACGACCAAAGCGGAAACGGGATACTTCAAAGGCTTGCCGCTCATGACTTACCCTTGCCGGATTGATTGGGGAGGCTGATTTTTTGTAGTAAGTAAGCCGAAAGGTTTTCCATGTCTCACTCAAAAATGGGAAATTGATATTCAGACGGCCTTTGCCGGAAATCCGCAAAGGCCGTCTGAAATTATACCTGATTTAACTGTGCCAGTTTCCAAGACACCAGCTCAGCCGCTTCTTCCGGCGAGTTGGCCTTCAATCCTGCTTCGCCAAAATACGAAATTTTAGGCAACTCACACAAAAACTTATCGACATCTTCTACCGTCAAAAAGCGGCCGTGCAAATCGAATCCGACATTTAAAGCACGCCCTTTGATTTCCGCCACCCTATCATGCAAATGACCGTACAAGTGATACCAGCCCTGATAACAGCCGTCCCATTCCTGAATCGGATAGTGAAAGAGAACCAGCGTATTCTTAATTTCCGGCAATTTGAGTTTCATATACGGCCGTATGGACGACAGCAGCGGATGGCCGTCATGCTTGGTTTGGCTGCGGAAAAAATCGGCATGCTGCCGAATCACATGATCATGATTGCCATAAATCAAGTGATGTTGCCCGTTTAAACGCGACAAAACGCGCTCTATCTGCTTATGGTCGTGTGCAAAGGAAAAATCGCCCAAGTTGTACACCGTATCTTCAGGCGTAACGGTTTCATTCCATGTCTGAATTAAAAATTCATCCATCTGCTCCACGTTATCGAACGGTCGAAATTGCGGGCAAAATTTGGCGATGTTTTTATGTGAGAAATGTAGGTCTGATGTGAAGTAGATTTTTCTCATACCGTGCTTTCTGCGTTGCAGGCTTGAATCGTATCACGCGCGGGCGTATGCTGAACAATGTTTTTATGTGCTTCAAGGAGTTCGTATGCGTTTGGTTATTGCCGCGCCGGCCAACGGCGCAATATTGAAGGACACGCTCAAAGCGCATCTGCAAAACGACCCGCGCGTCAGCAGCTTGGTCGATTTATCCTCGCCCGAAGGGACCTATCCGCAACTCTCGTTTGCCGCGGCCGAAGAAGTCGCGGCAGGACGCGCCGACCGTGTGCTGTTGATTTGCGGTACCGGCGTGGGTACGGCGATTGCCGCCAATAAAGTGCGCGGCATACGGGCGGCGACGGCACATGATTTGCTTACCGTCCGCGGCTCGGTGGAGAACTATAACGCGCAGGTTTTATGTATGGGGCAAAACGTCATCGCCGCGCCTGCCGCTTGGGCATTGGTCGATATCTGGTTGGATTTGCGCCACGACACAAGCAGCGGCTATGCGCCTAAGGTTGGCGAAATCGAAGCGTATGAGCGCGGAAAATAAATACGCGTTGCTCTATATATTTTCAGACGGCCTTGTTACGTTTCGCTTTAGCAAAACCGGTAAGGCCGTCTGAAAATATTTAAACGCTTATTTTCCTTTTTTATTGCAAGGATGTCCTGCGCTGTTGTCGCAGACGCGTAAATTGCGCAAATGCATGACGGCATTGGTCAACTCGGCCTTCGTCGGCTCGTAACGGAAAGCATATTGCTTCACGTACAAAGCTTCGTTACCCTGTACGGCTTTTATCCAAGTAAATTCAGGTTTGCTGGTTTGCGGATTGTTGGCGCAAAACAACATCACCAAGGCGAATGGATAGCCGTTTTCCTCACCTGCCGTTATTGGGTTGACACTACTTTGCGGACAGGCATTCTGCCATGATGCTGAAAGATTGCCGAAAAACTGCTCAACACCCGGTTTCATACCTGCCATGGATTGCAGCGTGACCATTTGCGTCCAGTCTTCCACAGTCTGTTTCTGCGGCACAAGTTCTATCAATGTCACACCATTTTGCGCGGATTGATAGCCGACTTTAAAGCCTTTAGGCGGAGCGCCGAAAGACCCAAATTCCTCAGCCTGCGCAGTTTGAGCAGCCAACGGAAGCATGGCGACGGCGAGCATCAGTTTCCTAACGATACTTGTTTTTTTCATTGTTTTTTCCTTGTTCATTAATAGAATGGAGGATGAAACAATCCATCCGCCATCGTCATACTAACACAATCATACGGTATTTTTCAGACAGCCTTACAACTGTCTCAAAAACGCCTGAATATACGCGATTTTATCCAATTCCGGCATAGCGTTGAACGCTTCCTGATGCTCGTGGATATAGTCGATTAAAGGATAAAATTCTTCATCAACATGGCGTTTGTCCAGTTTGCGGCCGATATTGCCTTCGTTGCTTCGTCCCAGAAACTTGGAAATCAGGTAATACGGCGATTTGAGTTTGAACAGCATTTCGCCGTTTTGCGCATCAAACACCATAAAACCTTCATGTTCCACGTTTTTCAGACGGCCTTTCAGCTCGCCGAACGTGATGTTTTTCAGCATTTCGGGACGACGGATGCCGTATTGTTTGCCGATTTCGTCCAATTCCGCTTCGCTAAACTGACGGCCGGTCGCCACATCAATGCAGCCGATTAAGGTTTCGCCCAATGCTTCGCGGATGATGTGTACGTCTTTCGCGTCTGTGATTTCAAACAAAAAAGTGTGGTTCGGATAAGCGCGGAACAGGGTTTCGTATTGCGCGCAGTGTGCGGCGGTCATGTCTGCAAACGCGCTATCAAGCGAACCGGTGGTCGAATACAGCACTTTGCCGTTAAACGAAGCGCCTTTAGACGGATGGTCATCTGAAAGCGAGACGAAAGTGCAACAGCCGAGGAAGCCGTTTACTTTTACGACCGCATCTACCAATCTATCGTCGCTGATTCGGATCGGATAACGGCTGCCTTTGGCAATACGCTCCGAATAATTGAACACTTTTTTAAACGGACGCACGATGATGCGGTTGTGCGCATCGATAATCAAACCGCGCATTTCCAGCAAAGCATCATTAAATCGGTTGTTATAGAACACGCTGCGGGCGTATTTCAACACGCGCAATTCAGGATAACGTTTGGACACTTTGGCAGTAAAGTTACGGCTGTCGTGTTGTAGATAGTGATCGGTCACAAAGGTTTGCTGCACCTCATCAAACACCAGCGGCTTATGCTCGATAGCCTGCATCTGTTCAATTTTTTCTAACTGCTCCGCATTTGCCGGCTGCACGGCCTCGATGTGGATTTCGTTTGCTACTCGGTTTTGATTCAACTTGATATATGCCGCCAACACGTCATGCTCTTTCACACCGTGCAGGTTGGGATAGAAATTGTGCAGTCGGTAGACTTCTGTTTCAAAACCGCTTTTTTTCGCCAGATCCAATAAATGACGGCAACGCGAAGCTTTTTGGTTGGTATTGGAATGAATGATCAAAATATTTCGATTCGGATTTTGACGTCCAAGTCTCAAGGTTTCAGTCATCAAAGCATTACCGCGTTTTTGCGCCTTATCCACCGCTTCGCCCGACCAACGATACTCACCGTATTCATCGGTAATAAACAAATCGTTTTCAATACGGACCACTTCCGCATCCGGATACTGCGCTTTAAATTCGGCGGCTTTTTGTTCGGCAAACGTCGATTTTCCCGAACCTTGATGACCGCGGATTAAGATAAATTTTTGCATTTTGTTTCCTTATTCTTTTTCTCAGTCTTCCCTGACTGAATAGGCCGTCTGAAATATATTTCTACTTTTTTCAGACGGCCTTAGCTTCAGTTCACAGCTGCCAACGGCGTTTTCTCAATCTCATCTACCCAGAAATCTGTACCCATACCTCGTTCGGCAAAGGAACCAATCAGGGAGAATACTTGATCGGAGAAGCCGCCGATGTTCAAGATATCCTGACGGTTTCGTGCTTGAGCCTTGGTGTAGGGCTGGATATCCAGACAAACGAGTTTAGCTTCTGGACAACGTTGTTTCAGAATATTCCACTCTTTCATCAGGCTGGTTGTTGCGCCCCATCGTTGGCTGTCATCTGCCCAACTTTCGTTGTCTGATACGATGACGACCAAATCCACGTCGGCTTTTTCACGGTTCAGCATGGCGAGCGGTGCACTGCATGCCGTTCCGCCGCCGCCGATATTGGCGAGTTTTTCGGCGTTGGTCATGATGCTGTCGCGTGGGTTGAGCTTCACGTTTACCGTGATTTGTTCAAACGGTATCACGCGGGCTTGCGGATTCGTACGCAACATGGCGGCGGACACGAGCGCGGCAATGTCGATGCAGCGGGTTTTGCTGGTCGCGCTGCCGCGATAGCCTGTAACCGAGCTGTGCATAGAGCCGGAAACGTCCGGACAAACCACGACTTTGCCTTGGATTGCCGGTACGTTTTGTACAGCGGTTTCCATCGCATCTTGCAGGGCTTCGCGGATTTCAAACGGCATCTGTTCGGATGTTGCCTGATACGCGGTCAGCAATTGGTAAGGCAAGACGCGGGCGCGGCGGATGGCGGCTTTGTCGCGCAGTTTTTCTGTCACCATTTTGATGTTTTTGCTTTTTGCAAACACATCGTGGCGCAGGAATGTGTTCAGGTTTTGGCGAACCTGCTGCCATGAGCCGTTGCGGGCGATTTGCGCCCAGTCGCCGCTGTTCAATTCCAACGCAGTGAGCATTTGGAACGGAACGTCGGGCAATGCGCCTTGGCGGCTTTGTTTGTAGTCTTCAAAAGCGCGGGTGATGGGCGGCAATGCTGCACGGTCGTACGGTTTGCCGATGAGCCACGCAAACCAGGCTGCACGCCATGCTTCACGCGGTTTGGGATGCACCATTTTGACCACATCCGCCAGCGACGGGGCGTTGCCGATAGCGGCGTTCAACAATTGTTTTTCGGTGGCGGTCAAAAGCCAGGTCTGCATCAGTTTTTTCGGACGGTTGCCGAAGGATTTTCTGCCGACCGCGCCGCTTCGGATGATTTGCGCGAAGTTGCGCAACATTTTACCGTTGTCCGCCACTTGGTCGAATACGCGGGCAAGCATGTTCACGTCTTTTTGCGCCAACACGGCAAGCAACAGCGCGGGCATATCTTTCATGAAACCTTTTTGACGGGCGTACACGGCGGTTTTGGCGATAAACTCGGCATCCAGTTGTTCCGCCAATTCCAATACTTGCTCAAGCTGGTCTTGCGCATCGGTGTAGTAGGTGCTGTTCAGGCAGCCGGTGGCGGCAAGTTGGGCCAGCTGTTGTTTGGGCGTCAGCGTGTAGGCGATGCCGCCGGCTTCGTTATAAGTGTCGGTTTTAGTCAAACGGTTTTTAATAGATTGAAACAAGGTAGTATTAGCCATTTTCATTTTCTTTCATATTGTTGGTTTGAGGCCGTCTGAACTTGTTTTAGCTTTGTTTTTCAGACGGCCTTGAATGGGTGGCAGCATAGCGGCTAAAGATGAAGAGAAACGGTTTTAACTGAAAGCTAATGTACTCTCTTCCGGGCATCCGCCTGCTGCCGTAGGGCGACTAGTTTAATTAGGATCATTCAGGTTTGTAGCAAGGAAGGAATGTAATCCTAATGGCATTCACCCATAAGGGGTGGTACATTGGGCAACAAAGAATGGAGAAATTTTTACGCGCTCTATCCACTGAGCTACTCTGCCATTGTTGGCGGCAGAGACGGGACTCGAACCCGCGACCTCGAGCTTAGCAGGCTGTAATTCCTCCGGCATTTGCCGTTTGCACCGAAAACGGTTTTTATATCGGCCCGCCTGAATATTTCAGACGGCCTTGAATGGGTGGCAGCATAGCGGCTAAAGATGAAGAGAAACGGTTTTAACTGAAAGCTAATGTACTCTCTTCCGGGCATCCGCCTGCTGCCGTAAAAATAATATGGCACGCAACAAGTTTTTCAGGGAAACATGCCTTGGCTCTACCAACTGAGCTACTCTGCTATTTGAAACAACAGAGACAGGACTCGAACCTGCGACATAAGGATATCCATGTTGTAGTTTCCCTAGGCATTTGCCTGCCATATTGAAAAGGGTGGGCGACTAAATAAACAAGACGTTCAACGTCTATCAGACGAGACAGGACTCGAACCTGTTAATCCAAATGTAGTCTTGTCGGCATTCGCCCTGTAACCACACAGCAACTAAATTTACGGAAAATTTTTCTCCGGTAACTGTATTTCCCGAAGCATCTGCTGTATCGTTACATTCACAACATAGCCAACAGCGTGCCAAGAATAAAATTTTTATAAAAATAATTTTTAATCGATTGAATATAAAGAAAATATATTTTTAATTAGCTTTTATCGGCAAGAAGCGTAAAATGCTAAAAAATATATTTATAGATAGTTATATAGAAAATAAAATATAAAAGGATATATGATGAGATTCGATGATTTGGACAAACGCCTGCGACAATACGAAACCGCTTATGATTTTTGCGTACCACAGGAAAATTTTATTGTTGTTCGCTTAGACGGGCGCGGTTTTACACGACTAACCAAGGAAATTTGGCAGTTTGAAGCCCCATTCGACATTCGTTTCCGCGACCTGATGGCACACACCGTCCACCATCTGATGCAGTGTGGTTTCAATGTAGCATACGGCTATTCGGAAAGCGATGAAATTTCACTGTTGCTGCACCGAGACGACAATACGTTCAAACGCAAAACGCGCAAAATCATTTCTGTATTGGCTGGAGAAGCCAGCGCCGCCTTTTCCGTGGCGCACGGGCAACCTGCTGCTTTTGATGCACGGGTTTGCGTTTTGCCGAACGAAAAACTGGTGGTCGATTATTTCCGTTGGCGGCACGAAGACTCATACCGCAACGCGCTCAACGCCCACTGCTATTGGATGTTGCGCAAGAAAGGAGAAAGCGCGTCCCGCGCCACAGATGCCGTCAGCGGCCTGACACGAGCTCAAAAACACGATTTACTGTTTGAAAACAGCATTAATTTCAACGAACTGCCTGCGTGGCAGAAACGTGGCTTCGGTGTGTATTTTCAGACGGCCTTAAAAGAAGGTTTTAATCCGAAAACTAACGAAACCGTACAAGTCAAACGCCAAATCCTGCATACGGATTTCGAGCTGCCGTTGGGCGATGATTACGGCGTGTTTGTCCTGGAAAGAATTGTTTAAATTGTTTAGAGGTCGTCTAAAAATGAATACTGCTACAAAAGGACAAATCCCTGCTGTTCTTATCATTGATTTGGAAGTCGATCCAAAAACCGACAAGCCGTTCAAAATCGGTGCATTCCGCCCCGACTCAGGTTTGTTTTTTGAAAAAGCTTTTCGTGGAGAAAAGGGTTTTCATACCGCCTTGTGTGAAATGGCTCATCTGACCAGTGGATTAAAGTGGCTGATGGGGCACAACATCCTCGGGCACGATTTAAAATATTTGAAGGCCGTAGTACCTGAAGCCGCATGGCTTAAAGTGCCTGTTATCGATACGCTGTGGCTCTCGCCTTTGGCATTTCCGCAAAATCCGTATCACCGACTAATCAAAAACCATAAAATCATCTCTTCTGAAATTAATTCCCCACTTGCCGACTGTCACGCTTGCTGGCAGCTTTTTCAAGACCAATGCATTGCGTTCGGAAAAATCAAAGCCGAAAAGCCCAAGGAGTTTGCGCTGTGGACAGCCCTGTCTGATATACCCCTGCCGTATCGTCTTTCAGAAGACATTATGATTCCCGAGCATGATACATCGCCAGATGTCAAGAAACTGATCGACACTATTTGGTTGATGATGCAGGACAACAATGATCAAGGTCGTCTGAAAGTCTGCCGCACACGTTTTTTGGAATTAATGAAAACTGACATCCGCAATCCTGCCATATATCCTTCCCTCAGCTATGCCTTATCTTGGTTAAATGTCTCTGGTGGTAATTCTGTGTTAGCTCCGTGGGTGAGGCACCAGTTTCCCGATACGGCTCGGCTGATTGCCGAATTGCGCGACCATGATTGCGGTAGTACGGAATGCCGTTATTGTCAGGATACGCTCAATCCTGAGGCGCAGTTACAGCGTTATTTCAAACTACCGACTTTTCGCGATGTAAAAGGATTTGATGGTGGACAACGTGCTGTGGTGCAATCAGGTATGAAGGGGTTGCATACGCTGGCGGTGCTGCCCACAGGCGGCGGCAAATCCTTGTGTTATCAGTTGCCAGCACTCAACCGCTACTACCGCAACGGAGGCTTGACAATAGTTGTTTCACCTTTGCAATCGCTGATGAAAGATCAGTTGGACGGTTTGGAGAAAAAAGGAGCTACCTGCGCTGCTATGCTTAACGGCTTGGTTGAGGTGGTTGAACGCGCCCAAATTTTAGACAAAATAGCTTTGGGCGATATCGGCATTTTGTTTGTCGCGCCTGAACAGTTCCGCAACACCAGTTTTATTAACGCTATTTCGCAACGCCAAATCAACGGCTGGGTATTCGATGAGGCACATTGCCTGTCTAAATGGGGCCATGATTTCCGTCCAGACTATCTATACGCAGTTAAATTTATCGCTGAACACAGCAAAAACAACGGTACGATGGCTCCAGTAAGTTGTTTTACTGCTACTGCCAAACCCGATGTCCTCGCCGACATCACTAACCATTTCCGTGTGGAGGCTGGTATTGAGTTCCGCCAATTTATTGGTGACAACGAGCGCGACAATCTGTTTTATGATGTGCTGGAAATTTCAGATGACCTTAAAAAGCAAAAAATCAACGAACTGTTGCATCGTGAACTTGATCATCAAAGCGGAGGTGCAGTGGTATTTGTCGGGCGGCGGAAAAGTGCGAAAACCTATTCGGATTATCTGAAAGAACAAGGCTGGGCATGTGAGCATTTCCACGCCGGTTTGGGCAACAACGAAAAAGCTGATATTCAAAATCAGTTTATTGGCGGTAATTTGCGCGTTATTGTCGCCACCAACGCCTTTGGTATGGGCGTGGATAAACCTGACGTACGCTTGGTTATTCACGCTGAAATCACCGGCTCGCTGGAAAATTATTTGCAGGAAGCGGGCAGAGCAGGGCGTGATCAGGCAGAGGCAAAATGCGTGTTGCTGTATGACGGCAAAGACGTGGACACACAGTTTTCCATCAGCAAAATGTCGCAAATCGAATTACGCGATTTGAAATCAGTGTGGAAGAAAGTTGGTTGGCTGAATCAGGCGGCATACGGCAAAGACCATTGCGGTGAAATCGTGGCAACAGGTGGCGAAATTTTGCGCGACACCGAGGAGTACATGAGTTTTGACAGCGATGATAGACAGGCAGATACCAAAGTCAAAACCGTATTGGCATGGTTGGAACGTGCAGACTTATTGGAGCGTAAGGAAAATCAAACCCGTATTTTCCCCGCACGCTCAGGTCGTCTGAATCTAGATGAGGCGCTGGCTATTATTGAAAAAAGCAAGTTCAGCAAGCGTATCTCGGAAATTTACCAAACGATTGCCGAAATTGTGTTTAAAGCGCCAGAGGACGCGCCTTTGAGTACCGATGATTTGGTGCAGGCAACAGCATGTAGTTTCACCGAATTGCGAGGTCATCTAAAAAAGCTGGAGGAATTGGGTATCCTTACCAACGATACGCATATGACGATCATTTTGCGTACCGATAACATAAAGCCTGCCGACAAACGTCTGGCACAAGTTATCGCCTGTGAGGAAAAACTCTGGCAGATTTTAAAAAACGAAATTCCAGAAGCAGATCAAGGTATTTGGCAAAACCTCTCATTGAGCGCTGTCTGCCACCAAATGCATGAAGTAGGTTTAGAAACCAATCCTGCTGAAATCAAACTTCTGATGCAGTCGCTTGCCGATGATAAAGCAGCAGAGCGAACAAACAGCAGTGGAAGTTTCCAAATCCGTGATGTTGGCAACAACCTTTTGAAAGTACGTTTCAAGAATCCCCAAAGCAACAGTTGGGAAAACCTACAAAACAATGCCGAACTTCGCCGTAATATCGGTCTGTGCCTTTTACCATTCCTAATGACAAAAACCAATGGAGTGCGTCAAAAAGACGTAATGGTTGAAACCCGTATGGGTGAATTGGTGCAGCAGCTTGCCGACGATTTGGTATTATCGGTACAAATCCCGGCTGACCGTCGCGAGCTTCTGCTCAGGCAGACACTGCTGTTTATGCACAAACAAGGCATTATCAAACTTAACCACGGCATGACCATTCTGAGGCATGCCATGACTATTACACCCAATCGAAAAGCACTCTCAGCTAAACGCCAGTATCTTGCGGAGGACTATAAACCGCTTTCCATTTTTTACGGCGAAAAACGCTTTCAAATCCATGTGATGCAGGAATATGCCCTTCGCGCACTGAAAAATCTTACTGAAGGGTTGAATTTGGTGCGTGATTACTTTGGCTTGGAAGAAAAGAATTTTAAGAATAAATGGTTTAAAGGTCGTCTGAAAGAATTGGACGAGCCTGCATCGCCACAAACCCTGCGTGAAATTACAGACGGGCTGAATGAGATGCAGAAAGCCGTTGTTACCGACCAAAGCGGCAGCAACCGTCTTATTCTTGCCGGACCGGGTTCAGGAAAAACGCGAGTTATTGTACACCGTGTTGCCTACCTTTTACGGGTGCAACATGTTCCCGCATCCGCCATCATTGTATTGACTTTCAACCGTTTGGCGGCGCAGGAGGTCAAGCGCCGCCTGTTCGGACTGGTCGGCCCTCTTGCTACTGCCGTTACGGTTATGACTTATGACGGTATGGCAATGCAGCTTTTGGGTGTGCGCTTTGACGGCAACAACCGAGAATACGGCAAAAGTCAGTTTAAAGAATGGTGCAGGCAGGCTGCCGCTATGCTTTCAGACGACCTTGAAAACGATGATGGTAACGATGAAACACGCGAACGTATCATGGCAGGTTTCCGCTATATTCTGGTAGATGAATACCAAGACATCAGTGAAGAACACTACCGGCTTGTTTCTGCGCTTGCGGGTAGGAAGCGGGCTGAAGAAGACAAGCTGACCATTCTGGCGGTTGGTGACGATGACCAAAACATCTACGCCTTCAATGGCACGAGCAACGAGTACATACACCGTTTCCAAAAAGACTACGACGTTGCCCAACCCGACTATTTGACCTACAACTACCGCAGTACGCAATACATCATCAGCGCTGCCAACAGCGTGATAAACGGTATGACAGGTCGTCTGAAAACACTGCATCCGATTGTTATCAACCCTGAACGTCAAACACAGCCCAACGGTGGCGTATGGGCTGCAACAGACAGCGAAAGGCAGGGGCGTGTGCGCCACATCAGCCTGCCGTTCGGTAGTAGCAGCAACATACAGGCACAAGCTGTTATCACCGAAATAGATCGTCTGAAAACCTTGAGCGAAGTCGCATGGAATGAGATTGCAGTTTTATCCCGTCATAATGCCAGTCTCAAACCTCTGCAGGCATGGTGTGAACAAAACGGCATACCTTATTTTTTGAGTGCCGACAAAAGCAGCAAAATCAAATTGCGCCACACCCGTGAGTTTGTCCGCCTGATTGATGGCGTGGAAAAACAAACCGAAGGCTTTACATCACAAGCTTTTGCAGAACTTATTAGCGAACAAGTGAAAAAAAGCGGTGGCAGTTGGTGCGTTTGGTTTAGGCAATTACAAACTGATTTCTTAAACGAATATCCACTGCAAGATGAGAAGCTACCTGAAAAGTCGGATAACCTTGCAGAGAGTCGTGAGGCAGAAATCCAAGCGTCGCCCATAGAAGACAACGGGTCGTCTGAAAACGGTAGTGGCA
>NZ_JBQCXF010000067.1:0-12185 GCF_051956635.1 Neisseria sp. P0022.S010
CGGAAAATTTGCGGACGGATAATTTCAGCCCCAATGCTTTGCAGGTGTTTTTGATGATGCTGCGCGGCGCGGTACGGTAGGAAACCAGCGGCATGCCGTTTAATTTGATCAGCGGCATCCAGACAAACGTCAGTGCGTGGGCAATGCCGAAAATCATGGCTTCGTCTAAATTGTGGCCATGGTATTTGAGCAGAGTGGACATCACACCGCTTTCGCAATGGGCGGTATGCTGGTGTGGAAATTCTTGTGTGGTCATAAAGTTATTGGTTTTCGTGCAATGTTTTCAGACGGCCTGAAGTGGTCGGAATAGGTTTGTTGTTTTGGAAATCAGTGGGCTTCTTTGGCCGCTTCCTGCTCGGCTTTGTGGCGGCGCAGAAATTCGATGGCGGCGGCTTTTTCGGTTTCGTTGCCGTATTTGGCATCACGTTGAGCGCGGCGCACTTCGGCGCGTTCTTTGGCTTCTTCGATTTGGCGCGCTTTGAAGTCTTCGCGGTTGTCGGAGGAGACGAGTTTGTCCTGTTGCGATTGCGCTTTGGCCATGGCTTTGGCAATCAAATCCATGGGGTTGAATGCGGCGCTTGGTGCGGCTGTTTGGGTTTGTGCCTGTGCGGCCTGTTTGGCTTTGACGGCGGCTTCGCGTTGCGCCAGCAGGGCTTTGCGTTCGGCATCGTCGCGCTGTTTGCGCGCGGTATGGCGTTCAAAACGGCTTTGTGCGTGTTCGGCGGCGGCAAAGCGCAGTTCGGCAGAGGTGCTGAAACGGCGTGCGGACGGCAGGAAGGGCTGCGATACGGGAACCATGTCGATGCAGTCGACGGGGCAGGGGGTAACGCATAAGCCGCAGCCGGTGCATTCGTCGCTGATGACGGTGTGCATCAGTTTGGACGCGCCCATAATGGCATCGACAGGACAGGCGCGGATGCAGGTGGTACAGCCGATACAGGCGGATTCGTCAATCAGGGCCACGGCTTTGATTTGTGTTTTTGCCGGCGCGAGGTAGGGCTTGCCCAACAGGTCGGCCAGGTCTTTCATGACGGTTTCCCCACCCGGCGCGCACAGGTTTATCGGCGCTTCTCCTGCGGACAGGGCGCGCGCATAGGGTAAGCAGCCTTCATAGCCGCACTCGCGGCATTGGGTTTGCGGCAACAGGCGGCTGATGCTTTGGACGGGAATGGTCATATGGATAATCAAAATCGAAAAGGCGCATTATATCAGATTGTTGCGTTTATTTTGGCGAAACTCGCTGCGCTCGTTTTCAGACGGCCTGAGTCGGGTTTGCGTTATAATTTTGAAATAGATTTATTTGGGTAATTAGGAATGACGGCTACACTTTGCCCTTGTCAGTCGGGGCGCGTTTATGCGGAATGTTGCGCACCGTTTCATGCGTGTGAGGCGGCGGCTTCGACGGCGGAAGAGTTGATGCGCTCGCGTTACAGTGCGTATGTTTTGCAGGAAATCGACTATATCGTGGACACGACCGTCCCTGCACAGCAGAATTTGTTGGACAAGCAGGATTTGGCGGCATGGAGTCAGCAGACGCAGTGGTCGGGATTGAAGGTTATCCGTCATGTGCCGTTTGGCAAGCTGCATGCTTTGGTCGAGTTTGAGGCGTATTTTGAGGAGAATGGGCAAACCGAGTGCCATCATGAGTTGTCGGCGTTCGTGAAAATAGACGGACGTTGGTACTTTATTGATCCAACCGTTGCTTTGCCGACGATGAAACAGCCTTGTTTGTGCGGTTCGGGCAAAAAGTTTAAGGCGTGTTGCGGACAGTTTTTCAAATAGTCATGTAAACAGGCCGTCTGAACATTCAGACGGCCTGAGCTGTTTTTGCAGATAAAAAAAACCATTCATACTAAGGGAGAAGTATGAATGGCCAATACATTGCGGGAAAACGTCTTACTTGCTGCACCGCCCAAAAGGGATGAAAGAGCGGTGTTGTGTCAGCGATTAATATTTTACCGTTTTTAGTATTAAATGCTGTTAAGAAGTGAAATAATTTCAATAAGTTGCAAGATAATCGTGATTTTTTGAAGATAAACGGTATTTTTACTGATTTTCGCGAATCCATTTCACCCATTGTTTGAACAGCTCGGGTTGCAAAGCGGCGATGACGGAACGCTTGAAAACGTGCTCGCCACTCCAGAAATCATCGCCTTCCAAAGTGGTCAGGCAGCCGCCGGCTTCTTCAAAAATCAATGCGCCGGCAGCGTAGTCCCACAGCTTTTGACCGCCGTGGATGTAAATATCGTAGCGGCCGCTGGCAAGGTAGCACCAATCGAGCGTGCTGCTGCCCATGCTGCGGATTGTACCGAATGGGGCGAGGGTGTTCATGCGGCTGGCGAGTTTGCCCGAGCGCAGGTATTTGATTTCTACGCCGGCAATGGATTCGCTGAGTTTTTTTTCTACCGAACGCAGCGGCAGCGGCGTACCGTTGAGAAATGCGCCTTTGCCGCGTTCGGCGTAGAAACATTCGCCGCTGACCGGATTGTAAATCACGCCCAACTCGGTGCGCCCGTTTTTAACCAGTGCGACGGATACGGCAAAATGCGGCAAACCGTTGACGAAGTTGTTTGTGCCGTCGATGGGGTCGACAATCCACAGGCCGTCTGAATGTTCGTTCCATAAATGGGTTTGCTCCTGAACGCTCATCTCCTCGCCCAACATCGGACAATCTTCCAATAAGGGCAGGGCGGCGGCAAAAGCAGTTTGTGCGGCCAAATCTGCTTCACTCAAAACCGAACCGTCTTCCTTGCGTCGTGACGGCGTATTCAGAAAACGCGGCATGACTTCGGTTTGGGCGATGTGGCGGACGACTTTCTGTAAACGGTATAGCACGGCATATCCTTGTTTTTTGCAGTTTTGCGCGACAGTGGATTAAAATTCGGGAAGTTTTCAAATTATAGTGGATGAAAGCGAAAGCAGGCAGGAGCATATCGCTGTGTTTCAACTTCATTCATGAAATTTTAAATTTAAATTATATACATGAATAAAGCAGGAAACCATGCCCCGATTTTATGTTGATTTTGCCTTAAGCCCCGACAGCGTGGTCGAATTGCCCGATAATGTGGTGCGCCATCTGAATGTATTGCGCGTGAAAAATACGGAAGAAATCGTGTTGTTCAACGGCAATGGCAAGTCATATCCGGCTTTGCCCGAAGTTTTGGAAAAACGCCGCGCCAGCGTGCGGATTTTGCGTGAAGAGACAACGGACAACGAGTCGCCGCTGAACATTACGTTGGTGCAGGCGGTATCCGCCGCAGAGCGCATGGATTTCACTTTGCAAAAAAGCGTGGAATTGGGCGTGACGGAAATTCGCCCGGTCATCAGCGAACGCTGTGTCGTGCGCTTAAGCGGCGAGCGCGCTGAAAAGCGGGTGGCGCGTTGGCAGGAAATCGTCGTTTCGGCGTGTGAACAAAGCGGCCGCAATATTGTGCCGAAGGTTTTGCCGCTGGTGACTTATGCGCAGGCTCTGCAACAGTTGCCGCAGGAAACGGCCAAACTGTTAATGAGCTTGAACCGCGCTCAAAAGCTAAGCGATGTTCGGCCGCAATCCGGCAAAGTCGTGTTTATGGTCGGCCCAGAAGGCGGCTGGACGGAGAAGGAAGAGCAGCAGGCATTTGATGCCGGTTTTCAATCCGTTACGCTTGGCAAACGGGTGTTGCGTACCGAAACCGCCTCACTTGCGGCCATTGCCGCCATGCAGACGCTTTGGGGCGATTTTGCATAAAGTTCAGGCCGTCTGAAAACGAGCGTAGCGAGTTTCGCTAAAACGAGCGTAGCGAGTTTCTCTCAAACAAGCTGTTGCGTCATGAGATAAAAATGGGAGTTTGAAAATGTCTTACACCTTTACGCTGGCCGAGCACGAGCTGGAAGCGGAATTGAAAAAGTTAATCGTGCAAGAGGCCGATAAGGCCGACGATGTGGATATGGATGATTTCACCGACGATGCGCTTTTGTTTGGCGATGACAGTCCGGTCGGTTTGGATTCGCTTGATGCGCTGCAAATCAGCGTTGCCTTGCAACAGTATTTTCAAGTGCGCCTGCAGGGCGACCGTATGGTGCGCAAACATATGATGTGCGTACGCGATTTGGCGGCGTTTATCCGCGCGGAGCATGGCGCGTGAGTTGGGTTTGCGGTACGGCGGCCACGTCTGCCTTGAATCCGCAAACGGATTTCAGACGGCCTGACGCGGTATCTTATATGTTTTTAAACCAGCCGCAGCAGGCTGCTTATTTTCGTGCATTCGCCGGCGACAGTTTGGGGCGGAAGGAATTTGCGGATATTGCCGAACAACATTTGCGCCGAGCCGCCGAAAATGCAGGCTGGCCGTCTGAAAGCTGGCACGATGCGCCGGTGTTTATCGGTTCCAGCTCCTATGCCATCTCCGAATATGAAAACCGCTATCTTGCAGGCAATAGGGCGGAAGAAGAACACAGTCTGCTTTATCTCGCCGAAGATCTGCGCCGGCGCAGCGGCAATCGGCAGATTTTCAGTTTCGCTACTGCCTGTACTTCATCCGCCCATGCGCTCATTCAGGCGGATAATTGTTTGCGCGGCGGGATGGAGCGTGCCTTTGTACTTGGTATTGAAAACCTCAACCGGCTGACTTTGCTGCATTTTCACAGCTTGGGTTTGCTGGCCGAACACTATCAGCCTTTTGGCGGAAACGGTTTGATTTTAGGCGAAGGTGTTGCCGCACTTGCCTTATCTTCCGCTGCTCCTAAATTTTCTTCAGGCCGTCTGAAACTTATCGGACACGCCGCCAATACAGGCAATGACCTGATTCAAAGCGATGGACAAGCGCAGGAGCAAGTGATGCGACGCGCTTTGGATATTGCAGGCATCGCTCCTGAAAACATTGCAGCCGTTAAAACACACGGCATCGGCACGGCTGACAGCGATGCCGCCGAATTGGCCGCGCTGGAAAATATATTCGGTACGCTGCCGCCTTTGATGGCGTTCAAACCGCAAATCGGACACACGCTTGGCGCAACGGCAGCCCTTGAAACAGCCCTGCTTTTATCCGCTTTAAAACAAGGCAAAAGCAGCGATTATCAGGGGCGGGAAATTCGTTTTTCCGAGTACGCGGCTTTACCAAAAGGCGGCTTTTTCTGTTTGGCCAATCAGTTTGGCTTTGGCGGCAGCAACACATCTTTGGTATGGCAATGGCAACTGTAAATCCTCATATCCGCATTACCGCCGCCGTGCGTTTTGATACGGACGTCGACACCGGCGGTAAAATCCTCAAACAAACCTTAAAGCAGCAAAGCGATATAGATACCCGCCGCCTCAGCCGCTTGAGTTTGATTGCCGCGCTTGGCGCAGGGCAACTGAAGGAACAAAGCGAAATCCGTTCTGATTGCGCTGTTTTTCTCGGTACGCCGTTTTCTTCGCCATCCGTGTTTGAAAAAATGGCGGATAATGTATTGAACCATCACGCCGCGATGCCGTTTGACTTCATTGCCAATCTGCACAATTCCCCCGTTTTTCATGCCGCGCAAGCGTTAGGCACGCATGGTGCAACTTTGGTTGTTGCTGCCGACAATAATATGGATACCTGCTTTCACCCATTATTACTGGCGATGCAGTCTTTGCAAAATGGCGGTCAAGCTGCGGTTGGCTGGACATATGAGCATCAAGCAGCACATGCCGATACCCATGAAGGCAGCGTCTGGATTCTGCTTGAAGTCGGTGTAGAACAGGGTGTTCCCGTTGTGTTGAATGATGAAGGAATGCAGCCTGAGAGGCCGTCTGAAAAGCCGCAATATTATTGGCAAGATATCGCCGACTGGATAGAAAAAGTGATGGCGTGCGAGGGTAGTGATGTGAAGAAATGTACTTTAGCGTGATCGGCAAATGATTTTAGCGAAAGTATTTGTCTGTTGAATAAAAAAGTTTACGTCATTAAAAAGGCCGTCTGAAAAACTTTCAGACGGCCTTTTTCATCACAATCAATCAACGGGACATCTCGCCTTGAATCGCACGGATATTCGCTTTACGGGCATTGATGGTACGGGTCAGCTGTTGGATTTTAATTTGGTCGCCTTTTTGTTTGGCTGCATTCAGCTGTGTTTGAAGGCGGGTAATAGCGGCCTGTTCGTTGCGTACTTCGGTCTGCAATATTTGTTTGCGGGTTTCCTTAGGACTTGGCTTAGGTGCCGGCGTAACCACAGGGGCAGTGCGGATCACAGGGGCTTTATATTTGCTGTATGATGAAGCGCGTGATTTGCCCGGGCGGTTGCGCAAAATAATATTCAGACGCGGATTGGCGGCTTCGGCTGTGTTGGTTACGCTGGTAATCGGTACGTTCGGCAGAATTTTAATATCGCTGTCGTTATTTCCTTTATCCAGCAAAATGTCGGCTGCCGGTTTGTATGCTTTAGGGAAAGGTGTAGGGGCTGTGGTTTTACCATGCTCTGCCGGAGTAGAGGTTGCCGGTGTGCTTGGTTCGGATGAAGTCGTGGTAATTGGTTTGGCAGCTTGTTCTTCAGATGAATGAACAACGTCAGTCTTGTCGGCTTTGCTGCGGCTGAACTTGGCTTTGCGTCGAGAAGATGTTTTGGCATAAGTTTTGCCTTTGCGCTTAGTCTCAGCTTTGGCTGGTGTTTTATCGAGCGCTTCATCTTGAGTTGTTACCGCATGGCTATTTTGGCTAGCTGAAATTTGCGGCTGAACAGTAGGATTTTGAACAATCTCTTGTGGGATTTGAATTGCAGGTACGATAGGTTGATCAACTGTTGTTTCATTAAGAATGGCGAGGCCGTCTGAAACAGTTTTTTCGGTAGAAGCAGTAGGTTGGGCAGGGGCGACAGGAGTTGTATTGCGGACAGTAGTGTCGGCAACATAGTCTTCGGCTTTTATTGTGGGCGGCGCTTCCAGAGTAGGTGTATTGTTGGGAACGATTACGCCGTCTGCAATGGCTTTGTCGGTTGCAACGGTAGGTTGGGTTTGCGCGGCGAGCATTGGAGGAACAATAGTGTTGTCCTCTTGAACGGCAGTTGTCTGCGTTTGTACGGCAGAAGTTGTGTTGTGGGTAGCAGTATCAACAACATAGTTTTCAGGTTTTGCAACGGCTGATATTTCCAAAGCAGGCGTATTGTTGGGAACAATTACGCTGTTTGCAATGGTTTTATTTGCTGGCACAGCTTGTCGAGTTTGTGCCATCGGAATGGAAATAGGTGCAGGGATACCGTTTTCATTTCGAACAGCTATAACAGGGGTTTGTACGGCAGGCGTTACACGGGGGGTATTGATGTAGTCAGCGGCGGTAGCTTTGAATTCCGTTGTCTGTACTGTTTTTAAAACCGGCGTGTCGCTTGGAATTGTAACAGTTTTACTGCTTGCTGTTTCGGATTCGGTGAATACGTTTGGTTCTGCAGCAACGCTGCTTTCCACGGTGTTGTTTGTGTCAACTGTGCGGCAGGTATTGTTGAGTGGGTGTGATGCGTAAACAGTGATGCCTTCAACATTGCAGACATACTCGGCAGCGTTGGCGGCGGCAGGGAAGGTCAGGCTGAGGGCAATAGCGGTTTTGCAGAAAAACGGTTTCATAAAGGCAATAGAATCAGGTTGTTTTTTCAAAGTGCAATTATACTATGTACATTGTCAGCAACCGCCAACTTATTTTTAGGCGGTGTAAAACTGCGGCTGAAAGGTTGAAAATCGAAATAAAAGGTCTTAGGCCGTCTGAAATTTTCTTTCTCTTAAAGTTTCAGACGGCCTTCGTTGTCATCGCGTATTAAGCGTTCAACAGGCTTTCGTCCAATGTCAGCTCTTCGTTTTTATTGACGGCTACTTTGCGTGCCAAAACGTTTTGGGCGATTTCGTGCGCTTCGGCAAGCGAGTGCATCAAGTAGGTACCGCATTGGTATTCGTTCAACTCGGGGATTTTGCTTTGGTCTTGGACGGTCAAAACATCCTGCATCGAAGCGAGCCATGCGTCGGCCACTTTTTGCTCGTCGGGCGTACCGATGAGGCTCATGTAGAAACCAGTGCGGCAGCCCATCGGGGAAATGTCGATGATTTCGACGCCGTTGCCGTTTAAGTGGTCGCGCATAAAGCCGGCGAACAAATGCTCCAGCGTGTGAATGCCTTTTTCGGGCAGGATTTCTTTGTTGGGAATGCAAAAACGCAGGTCAAATACGGTAATGGTGTCGCCTTTGGGCGTGGTCATGGTTTTGGCCACGCGTACGGCAGGGGCGTGCATACGGGTGTGGTCAACTTTGAAACTGTCTAGTAGGGGCATTGGGGTATCCTTTTGGGTGGTTTATATGGGTTTTCTAGATAGGAGTTTGTTCAGTAATTGATCGTCCAACAGGCGGTCTTTGACTTTCAGCCATTCTCCGTGTGCTTCAGGGAAACCGTTGCGGCAATATCCTGCCTGTTCGACAAAATCAAATACAGCATGGATGTAATCATTAATGCACAATGCGGCTATGGTGCAGGCTTCGTCCCATAAGATCAAAATATGATTGGGGATATGTTTGTCGGATACATCTTCGACATTGTAGATGTGTAAGGCATCTAGAATCCCGTCTTGCGAAGCGGCATAGAAGTAACCTGTGTTGCCATCATCTTCAAAGACAACACCATAAGGGATATGCTCGAAAAATGATTCCAAAATTTGAGGCGTGCCGACAGTAAAATCTTTGATTTCGGCAGTCCGATACAGAGGTAATTGTGCCATTGGGTAACAATCTTTTATGGTAAAAATTAAATCACAATTCGGCAATATTGACTGCTTCTCCTGAAGCCGCGCTCAGTGCTTCGTTCAAAACATCGTAGAAATCCCGTCCGTCGCGTGTTGCCAGCCATTTGCCGTTTTGCTCGGCGAAATGGTAGCCGCCGCTTTTGGCGGCAATCCACAATTCTTGGTTGGGCGTGTGGCGGTTGACGATGATTTGCGTGCCGTCTTCGGCTTCGATGGTCAGGACGTTTCCGGCAAACTGGCAGTCGAAATCCCAGCCGTTTTCATCGATTTGATCTTCAATGTGTTCAAACAATTCTTCGCTCAGGTGGATGAATTCGCTTTCGGTCATCATGGCTTTTTGTGTGGTTTTTGTTTAAGATACCGAATCTTGCCACATTCGTAATGATGAAGAAAGTTTTACTGATGAAATACGGCGTATTTTTTGCAGCGGCAACAGCTCTGCTGCTCTCTGCCTGCGGCTACAAAGGCGACCTCTACCTGCCCAGAGAAGGCGACAAGGCGCGCTTCGGCGTGATTCAGACCGGCTTGAAATTCGATACGGCCAAAGAGCCGACCACTCAAACCAACGATTAAAAAAAGACTTCACAAACATGACCTTATCCTGCGAACAAATCCCTTATTCCCACCTTGCCGAGGAATTCGGCACGCCGCTTTATGTGTACAGCAAATCTGCGCTGACCGAGGCGTTTGAAAACTACCAAACCGCGTTTGCTGCTTTGAACCCGCTTGTCTGCTATGCAGTTAAAGCCAATGGCAACCTGAGCATCATCAAACACTTTGCTTCTTTGGGGAGCGGTTTTGACATTGTGTCCGGCGGTGAGTTGGCGCGTGTTTTAGCGGCAGGTGGCGATGCGGCGAAAACGATTTTTTCCGGTGTGGGTAAGAGTGAAGCAGAAATTGAGTTTGCGCTGAATGTAGGCGTGAAATGCTTCAATATGGAAAGCATTCCCGAAATCGACCGTATTCAGAAAGTTGCCGCGCGTTTGGGTAAGGTCGCTCCGGTTTCCCTGCGCGTCAATCCTGATGTCGATGCCAAAACCCATCCTTATATCTCCACCGGTTTGAAAGCCAACAAATTCGGTATTGCCTATGCCGATGCGCTTGAGGCCTATCGTCATGCTTCCCGACAAAGCCATTTGAAAATCATCGGTATCGACTGCCATATCGGCTCGCAATTGACCGACCTCAGCCCGCTCATCGAAGCCTGCGAACGTATCTTGGCCTTGGTCGACCAACTGGCAGACGAAGGCATTGTGTTGGAACACTTGGACTTGGGCGGCGGTGTCGGCATTGTTTACCAAGACGAAAATGTGCCTGATTTGGGTGCGTATGCCAAAGAAGTTCAAAAACTGATCGGTACACGCCGTCTGAAACTGGTTCTCGAGCCTGGCCGCAGCTTGGTTGGTAATGCCGGTGCGTTGTTGACGCACGTCGAGTTCGTCAAATATGGCGAAGAGAAAAACTTTGTGATGGTCGATGCGGCGATGAACGATTTGATGCGTCCGGCGCTTTATGACGCCTATCATCACATCGAAGCGGTCGAAACCAAAGACATTGAGCCTCTGACGGCCAATATCGTCGGCCCGATTTGCGAAACCGGCGACTTCCTCGGCAAAGACCGCACCATCGCCTGCGAAGAAGGGGATTTACTGCTTATCCGCAGCGCCGGTGCGTATGGTTCAAGCATGGCGAGCAACTACAACACGCGCAACCGTGCGGCGGAAGTATTGGTTGACGGCAGCGGATACAAACTTATCCGCCAACGTGAAACCGTCGAGCAGCAAATGGCCAACGAATTGGCTTGTTTGTAAGGTTGGATTGTTTAAAAGGCCGTCTGAAAGCTTGATTGACTTTCAGACGGCCTTTGCTATGAAAGAAAAGGGCATGTATCCAACACGCCCTTTTTTTAGGTTATCAATAATGCGGCGGAATCTCGTCGCGCAGGCTGTACGGTTCGCGTTCGCCGTTTGCGCCTTTGTCCTGCATCCGTTGATACAGCAGCCGCAATTGGCCTTGCTGCAAATCCAAAGCCTGCTGCATCTTGGCGATGGTGTCGTTCAAGCTGCCGATTAAGTCTTCCTGCAAGGCCGTCTGAATTTCCAGCTCGGTGACGCGGTGTTCCAATTCCTGAATATCGCTCATATTACAGCACCATCGCGGCAATCCAGCCGGCAACCATCAGCGGGATATTGTAGTGGATAAAGGTCGGGATAACCGAATCGCGGATGTGGTCGTGCTGACCGTCGGCGTTCAAACCCATGGTCGGGCCGAGCGTTGAGTCGGAAGCAGGGGAGCCCGCATCGCCCAGTGCGCCTGCCGTGCCGACGATGGCCACGGTAGCCATTGGGGAGAAACCTAAGCTGATGCATAAAGGCACATAAATCGCGGTAATAATCGGCAAGGTGGAGAAAGACGAGCCGATGCCCATGGTTACCAGCAGGCCGACAAACAGCATGGTAAAGGCGGCCATGCCTTTATTGCTTCCGAACAAAGCCATGCTGCGTTCGACCAAAGGCTGAATGTCGCCGGTCGCGTTCATGACGGCGGCGAAACCTTGTGCCGCAATCATAATAAAGCCGACCATCGCCATCATTTTAATGCCTTCGCCGAACACATCGCTGGCGGCGGAGCGGTTCATCACGCCCAACATCATAAACACGGCAAAGCCCAACATCGCGCCCAATACCAACGAGTTTTCATACAAAAGCTGGATGGCAAAGCACACGGCAATTGCCACGGCCGCTACCAAGCTGCGATAGGTTGACGGCTCTTGCTGCTGCACCGCTTCACGATTGTCTTCCGTATCGGCGGCGTTGTTTTGATAAATGCGCGGCTTGCGGTAGTGCAAAAAGGCCAGCAGCAAACCGGAGACCATGCCCAAAGCCGGAATCGCCATTGCGTGCATCACATTGATGCCGCCGGTGTCCATGCCTGCCGAGCGGATATTGCCCAACATGATGTCGTTCAAGAAGATGGCGCCGAAACCGTAAGGCAGGAACATATAAGTCGTTACCAAGCCAAACGTAATCACGCAGGCCACCAGGCGGCGGTCGAGTTTCAAACGGTTGAACACCAACAGCAGCGGCGGAATAATCATCGGGATAAACGCGATATGAATCGGCACAACGTTTTGGCTCATCACGCCCATGCACAAAATAATCGCCAACAGTAACCATTTGACCGCGCCTTCGCCTTTCGCATTGCCTTCGCCGCCGTTGAGCTTGCGGATAATCACGCCGGCGAGCTGTTGCGGCAGGCCGGAATGCGTGATGGCCATGGCAAATGCGCCGAGCATGGCATAAGACAGCGCGATTTGCGCCCCGCCTTTCAGGCCTTCGTTAAAAACAGGAATAATCCCTTGCTGCACCACATCGCCGGCCGCGTTGGTTACATTCTCCAAAGGCATACCGGCCACCAAGCCGCCGACAAACGCGCCGACAGCCAAGCTGAGCACCACATGCACGCGCGATAAAG
>NZ_JBQCXF010000068.1:0-12091 GCF_051956635.1 Neisseria sp. P0022.S010
CATGGAAACAAAACTGCAACATCATAATTTGTATCGGGCATTTATGTTGCAGCAGTTTGGTAATTTGAGTAGTAATTTAATGTAAACTTGGTATAGAATAGCACGTTTATAGAATTATCGGTTTTAATCGGGAAAATTCCCCGGTATTTGAGTATAAAAAAGGCATTGACGCGGTACGCAATGCTGTAATCAGGAGCACTCCATGAAACGATTGACTTTATTGGCCTTGGTATTGGCTGCCGGTGCGGTTTCCGCTGCCCCTAAAGCAGATGCTGAAAAAGGCAAACAGGTAGCGACTACTATCTGTGCGGCGTGTCACGCAGCCGATGGTAACAGCGGTATCGCAACTTATCCTAAACTGGCAGGTCAGGCTGCGGCCTACGTCTACGGCCAAACCATGGCCATCAAAGACGGTACCCGTTCGCATGGTGCTGCCGGCGTGATGAAACCGATGGTGATGAACTTGTCCGAACAAGACATCCGCGACGCTGCCGCCTACTATGCCAAACAACAAGGCAAACCGGGCGAAGCCAATCCTAAAGAAAACCCAGAGCTGGGCGCGAAAATCTATCGTGGCGGCCTGAGCGCTAAAAAACTGCCGGCATGTATGTCTTGCCACGGTCCTAGCGGCGCAGGTATCCCTGGCGGCGGTACTGAAATCCAAGCCTATCCTCGTCTGGGCGGCCAACACAAAGCTTACGTTGTCGAGCAAATGAAAGCTTACCAATCCGGCCAACGCAAAAACGCCATCATGGCGGATATTGCCAACCGCCTGAGCGAAGAAGAGTTGAACGCAGTAGCCAACTTCATTCAAGGTTTGCACTAATTTCGTTTTGAAACGAGCTTATTGATACAGGCCGTCTGAAAACTCTTCAGACGGCCTTAGCCAATATATGCCGATAAGCCTGATTGGTTTTTTCAAATAGCGACAGCAAGATTTTTACTACAATATGCAGTATTCTTCCTTTCGCATCATAACGTCCATCGCAGCCCGATTTATTGGGTTGTTCAAAGCCGACAGTTGAAACATGAGTAAATCTTCATCATCCGTCCCACTCATCCGTAGACCATGGTTTGCCTTTTTCAGCTCCATGCGTTTTGCCGTCGCCCTGCTCAGCCTGTTGGGCGTAGCTTCGATTATCGGTACGGTCTTGCAGCAAAACCAGCCACAAGTCGATTATTTGGTGAAATTCGGCCCGTTTTGGTCGCAGATTTTCGGCTTTTTGGGCCTGTACGACGTGTACGCCTCGGCGTGGTTCGTTGTCATCATGATGTTTTTGGTGATTTCCACCGGATTGTGCCTGATTCGCAATGTTCCGCCGTTTTTGCGCGAGATTCGTTCCTTCCGTGAAAACGCGAAGGAAAAATCACTGGCGGCAATGCGCCATTCCATCGTTTTAGACGGACAGGTAACGCCCGAAGTTGCGCAACGTTATTTGGAAGTGCAGGGCTACGGCTGTAAAACCGTTACGCGTGAAGACGGTTCGGTTTTGGTGGCGGCGAAAAAAGGCGCGATGAACAAATGGGGCTATATCTTTGCCCATGCCGCGCTGATTGTGATTTGTTTGGGCGGTTTGATAGACAGCAACATCCTGCTTAAAATCGGCATGCTCACCGGCCGGGTCGTGCCGGACAATACGGCGGTTTACGCCAAAGACTTTAAGCCCGAAAGCGTGTTGGGGGCGTCCAATTTGTCGTTTAGGGGCAATGTCAATATTTCGGAAGGGCAGAGCGCGGACGTGGTATTTCTGAATGCGGATAACGGCATGCTCGTGCAAGACTTGCCGTTTTCCGTCAAATTGAAGAAATTCCATATCGACTTTTACGATACCGGTATGCCGCGCGATTTCGCCAGCGACTTGGAAGTCACGGACAAGGCAACCGGCAAAGTCAGCGAACACACCATCCGCGTCAACCATCCTTTGACGCTGCACGGTATTACGGTTTATCAGGCAAGTTTTGCCGACGGCGGCTCGGACTTGACGTTTAAAGCGTGGAACCTGGCCGATGCAGACCGTACGCCGGTCAAACTCAAAGCGACTTCCATGCGCGAGTTTCCGCTGGATTTGGGCAAGACCTCTTATAAACTGGAATTCGACCAGTTTACTTCGATGAACGTCGAAGACATGAGCGAGCCGTCTGAAAAAGAGCAAAACCTGAAATCCGCCCTTAATGATGTACGCTCCGTCCGTCAGGAAGACAAAAAATACACCAATATCGGCCCGTCTATCGTTTACCGTATCCGCGACAAAGCGGGGCAGGCGGTCGAATATAAAAACTATATGTTGCCGCTGAAACAAGATGAAGACTATTTCTTCATTACCGGCACGCGCAGCGGCTTGGCGCAGCAATACCGCTGGTTGCGCATTCCGATGGATAAAAACGGTAAAATCGATACCTTTATGGCTTTGCGCCAATATTTGAAAGACGATGCGGCTCGCCGTAAAACCGTTGCCAACGCCGTCAAAGGCGCACCCGCCGAAATCCGCGAGCAATTTATGGCGGCGGCGGAAAATACCTTGTCGATTTTTGCCAAAGGCGGCTATTTGGCTTTGGACAAATTTGTTACCACCAATATTCCGAAAGAGCAGCAGGAAAAAATGCAGGGCTATTTCTACGAGATGCTCTATGGCGTGATGAACGCCGCTTTGGAAGACACGATCAGTACATACAACCTGCCGGCTTGGCCGCAAGACGAAAAGCGCAACCGATTCCTGCTGCATGCAATGGACGCGTACACCGGTTTGACCGAGTATCCTGCGCCGATGTTGCTGCAATTGGACGGCTACTCCGAAGTGCGCTCTTCCGGATTGCAGATGACCCGTTCGCCGGGCGCATTCTTGGTGTATCTGGGTTCGGTATTGCTGGTGTTGGGTACGGTGTTTATGTTCTATATTCGTGAAAAACGCGCTTGGCTGCTGTTTTCAGACGGCCGTATCCGTTTTGCCATGTCTTCCAGCCGCAACGAACGCGACTTGCAGAAAGAATTTCCGCAACACACACGGCAATTGCAGCAGCTTGCCAAGGATTTGAACCATGAATAACAAACATCAGGCCTTGCCCGAGCATGAGCTTCTGACACACAAATCATTTATCCGAAACCTTAACCTCTTCGACTGGGCATTCGCACTGCTGATTGCCATCGGTGCGTTTATTGCCCAAACCCAGGTCGGTCTGCACATGGACATCTACGAAATGGTGATTTTGTGGGCGAGTGCCGGTATTGCCGTTTTTCTGGGTTGGTTTTTCAAACCGATGCGCTGGTTTATCCCTGTGGGCGTATGCCTGGCGTATTTTGCCGTTGATTTGTATGGCGGCGACATCAAACGCGCAGACGGCTTCCTGCTCAAATACCTGCTAAGCAGCCAGTCGGCGATTATGTGGCAATGCGCGTTTGTATTCTTTGCCTTGTTTGCCTATATCGTCGGCGCGATAGCGGCGGTGCGCAAGAATGTGCCGACCAATACGCTTTTGGGCATGGGGAGCATGTTTGCGTGGGTTTCCGCGATGGCGGGCTTTGTCGGCCTGCTGGTACGCTGGCATGAAAGCTATCTGCTGCGTCCCGATGCCGGCCATATTCCGGTTTCCAACCTTTACGAAGTATTCATCTTGTTCTTGGTCATTACGGCGCTGATGTACCTCTATTACGAAGGCCGTTTTGCCGTACAAAAACTGGGCGGATTTGTCTTCAGCTTTATGGCGGTCGTAGTCGGATTTGTCTTGTGGTACAGCGTTTCGCGCGAGGCGCATACCATTCAGCCGCTGATTCCTGCTTTGCAGTCTTGGTGGATGAAAATCCACGTTCCGGCCAACTTTATCGGCTACGGCGCATTCTGTATCGCCGCCATGCTGGGTATTGCCGAACTGTTGGCACTCAGAAAAGAAGATGCAGGCAAAAAATCATGGCTGCCGCAATCTCAAGTCATTGAAGAAGTCATGTACAAAGCGATTGCCGTCGGTTTCCTGTTCTTCACGATTGCCACCATCCTCGGCGCATTGTGGGCGGCCGATGCGTGGGGCCGCTATTGGAGCTGGGACCCGAAAGAGACTTGGGCATTCATCGTTTGGCTGAATTACGCGATCTGGTTGCATTTGCGGCTGGTGGCAGGCTGGCGCGGCAAAGTGTTGGCTTGGTGGGCGGTCATCGGCCTGGTCATTACCGCCTTTGCCTTTATCGGCGTGAATATGTTCTTGAGCGGCCTGCACTCTTACGGCACTTTGTAAACCGCTTATTCAGCACTTTATTTCAGACGGCCTTTTTCCGTTTTCGGAGAAAACGCCGTCTGAATCGTTTTTAATCATTTTTTCAGACGGCTTCGAACCATGTTGGTATTAGGAATTGAATCATCTTGCGACGAAACCGGCGTTGCGCTCTACGACACCGAGCGCGGCCTGTTGGCGCATCATTTGCACACACAAATGGCGATGCACGCCGAATACGGCGGCGTTGTCCCCGAATTGGCCAGCCGCGACCATATCCGCCGTGTCGTGCCGTTGACGCAAGGTTGCTTGAAGGAAGCAGGCGTAGGCTATGCCGACATCGACGCGGTTGCCTTTACGCAAGGCCCGGGCTTGGGCGGCGCATTGCTGGCCGGTTCGGGCTTTGCCAACGCTTTGGCATTTGCCATCGGCAAGCCCGTTATCCCCGTCCACCATCTTGAAGGCCATTTGCTCTCGCCCTTGTTGGCAGATGACAAGCCTGAATTTCCATTTGTCGCTTTGCTGGTGTCGGGCGGACATACGCAATTTATGGCTGTACGCGGTATCGGCGATTACACCTTGCTGGGCGAGAGTGTGGATGATGCGGCAGGCGAAGCGTTCGATAAAACGGCCAAGCTGTTGGGGCTGCCTTATCCCGGCGGTGCCAAATTATCCGAGCTGGCCAAACTCGGCACGCCTGATGCCTTCACGTTCCCACGCCCCATGCTGCATTCGCACGATTTGCAGATGAGCTTTTCCGGTTTGAAAACCGCCGTTTTGACCGCTGTCGAAAAAGTCCGCGCCGAAACCGGCAGCGATGAAATTCCCGAGCAGACGCGCAACAACATTTGCCGCGCTTTCCAAGATGCGGTAGTCGATGTGTTGGCGGCCAAAGCCAAAAAAGCATTGTTGGATACCGGTTTCAGAACTTTGGTGGTTGCCGGCGGTGTGGGTGCAAACTGGAAACTGCGCGATGAATTTTCGCGCTTGACCGTCAAAATGCCGTCTGAAAAAGGCAAACCCAAGCCGCAGGAAGAAAGAATCAATGTTTATTTCCCACCAATGGCATATTGTACCGACAACGGCGCAATGATTGCCTTTGCCGGCGCGATGCGTCTTGCCGAGCGTCAGGCTGTCGGTGCATTCAATGTCAAGCCGCGCTGGCCGCTGTCGGATATTGTGAAGCAGGGTTGATGCATTAGACTGCTTCGGTGCAATGAAAGGCCGTCTGAAATGACGAATTTATCCAAAGGTTTGCTGGCTGCGGTAGCGTCCAATTTGTTGTTTTCCATGATGTTTTTGTACGGTATGTGGATGCGGCCGATGACGGGGACAGAGGTGTTTGCCTGGCGCATGGTTGCCATGCTGTCGGCCTTGTGCGTGCTGATGACGATGGTCAACGGTTGGCAGGCGGCAATGCGTTTTGCTTATGGCGTCGGCCGGGATTGGAAACGATGGCTGCTGATTGTATTGCCGACGCCGATATTTGCCAGCCAGTTGTGGCTGTTTGTCTGGGGGCCGGTCAATGGGGAAGGAGTAAACATTGCCATGGGTTATTTCCTGTTTCTTTTGGCGATGATGCTGGGTGGACGGATTTGGTTTAAAGAGCGTTTGAACCGTTTGCAGAGGGTGGCGGTAATCTTGGCGTGTGCAGGCGTGGCATGTGAATTGGTGCGGTCGGGCGCGTTTTCGTGGACGACTGTCTGGGTGTTCGGTACTTATCCGTTTTATTATCTGCTGCGCCGCAAGCTGGGCGTGCCTTCCTTAATAGGGCTGACCTTTGATTTGATGATGATTACGCCGTTTGCGTTGGCGTATATTGTGCTGGCAACGGATACGCCGGCGATGATTGCGGCCAAACCAGTTTTAATCTTTTTTATTGTGTTGCTGGGTTTTAATAGTGCAATATCCATGCATTTGAATTTGAAGGCGAATCAATTGCTGCCGGTGGCAGTGTTCGGCATGTTGAGCTATTTGGAGCCTGTATTGCTTTTTATTGTGTCGATTGTATGGCTGGACGAGCCGGTGCAGGGCGGCGCATTGATCGGCTACGGACTGATTTGGTCGGGATTGTGCGTGATGATTGCCAATGGCCTGTTGGGGATGAAGAAAGAAAAGAAATTGGCAAAGCTTGATTGATGGATTGAGGCCGTCTGAAAATGGTTTGATCAATGTTTTCAGACGGCCTTGAATATTAAAAGGGACGTATCGGATACGTCCCTTTTGTTTACCAGCTTTGGGCGATACGGTCGGCTTCTTGCAGGCGTTCGACTGTGCCGACGTCCAACCAAAGGCCGTTGTGGTGTTCGCCGCTGATTTGGTTTTGGCTCATGGCTTGACGCAACAGAGGGGCAAGCTTGGCAGCCTGGTGTGCCGGAGTGTCTTTGAAAAGCGCGGGATGATAAACGCCCACGCCGCTGAAAGTTAGGGCTTGGCCGTCTGCGGATGATGCGGATACCAGGCCGTCTGAAAGCAGGCCGAAGTCGCCTTCGGGATGATGGGGCGGATTGTCCACCAGCCACAAATGTGCGAGAAGGTTGTGTTCCTGTATGCGCTGGGCAGCCAGTCGTGCAGCTTGGAAATCAATGTCGGTCAACACGTCGCCATTGACGACCAAAAACGGCTCGTTGCCCAAAAGCGGCAGGGCGGTGGCAATGCCTCCGGCAGTTTCCAGGCCTCCGGCGCGTTCGGGAGAATAGGCAATGTGTACGCCGTAGGCTGAACCGTCTTTCAAGGTGTCTTCAATTTGCTGGCCAAGCCAGGCATGGTTGATGACGATTTCAGTGAATCCGGCCTGCCGCAGGCGGCGTAAGTGCCAGCCGATAAGCGGCGTACCTGCTACTTCGAGTAAAGGTTTGGGCGTGTGGTCGGTCAGAGGGCGCATACGCTCGCCGCGACCGGCGGCCAATATCATTGCTTTCATGGGTGTGCCTATAATGTGTGAAACAGAAAAAGTCTCAGGCCGTCTGAAAAAATGAAACAGATGTTTCAGACGGCCTGAGACCTTTATTTATGCCAAAGATTTGAATTGCCTACGGAAATACAGCAATGCCGGCGCTTGCGCATCGGTATTGCGGATTTCGTTGATCTGAACGAAAAAGACGTAATGTGTGCCGATTTCGCGTTGATCGACAATACTGCCGTGCAGGTGCGCCAGCGCGCCTTCGACTTCGAGCTGTCCGGTTTGCCCTCTATGCCAAATATGGTATTCGAAGCGTTCTTCGGGCGAGAGGTCGGTCAGTCCGGCAAAGTGTTCGGCAACATCCTGCTGGCTGTCGTTGAGCGTGTTGATACACAAATCGCGGTTGCCCTGCAGGATGGGGATGATGGCGGATTGGCGGTTGATGCACAGAATGACCGTCGGCGGCTCGTCGGTAACGGCAGTGACGGCAGTCATGGTAATGCCATAGCGCCCTGCTTCACCGTCTGTCGTGATAACGTGTACACCGGCGGCACAGGAGGCCATGGCATCTCGGAAGGATCTCTTGAGTGTGTGTGTTGAATCTGTCATCCGGCTCGCTTTATTTTAATGCCTGTTCGATTTTTGCCAGCTCTGCCAAGAGTTCTTTGAGTTGTGCCATTTTTTCTTTGGAAAGGACTTTTTCAATTGCGTCATAGCGCTCGTCAACCAATGCGCCGGTGGACTCATAGAGTTTCTCGCCTTCGGGCGTCAGTTTCAGATAAACGCGGCGTTGGTCGTTGGAAGGCTTCAGGCGCACGGCCAAACCTGCTTTTTCCAAGCGGGTCAGAATGCCGGTCAGGCTGGGACGGAGGATGCAGGCCTGATTGGCCAAATCTTGAAAGTCGAGTGTGCCGTTTTCCGCTAAGAGCCGGATGATACGCCATTGCTGGTCAGTAATATTGGCTTGGTTCAGAATAGGGCGGAATTGGGTCATCAATGCTTCCCTTGCCTGAATCAGACCGATATTGATAGATGCATGTTTAGATTGGTTGGGCATTACTAAGTCTCCGGGGTTATCAAAAATCAAACCGTTGAAGCGTGAGGTAAATTAATAAAGGCGAATATTGCTGTTTTAAGGCTGCCGTCGGCAACCGGGTCTATGGGAACAAAAGCATCACGGCCACAATATTAGATGAAGGTCTCTAACAGTTTGTTTTGATAATAATGTTTCCAATTGTTCTTATGGTTATATCTTAGTCTATTTTCTTTATAATCTCAACAAAATCATATGTTATTGGGAAAGGGATAGTTTATTTATTTATGAAGTGGAATAGGGTAAATATATTCGGCGGAGATGATTCTTTGGATTTTCTATTTTTGGTGGATTTTCAATGAATTTAGCCGAAGATGTCTGCTAAGTAAATTCTGATTTTTAAGCCGATGTAGCTGGAAAGTCCGGATGTGTGATGAATCATTTTTCCATCTTTTAATATGATAATGGTTGGTGTGACGGCTATGTTCCATTTTTGAGCCATCAGGCCGTCTGAATCATTGACGTTTGGAAAGGATAGATTGTTTTGTTGCATATGGTGGGCAATGTCTGCGTTGCTTCCGGAGCGCAAGGCTACGCCCAGTGTTGGGATATTGTCTTGGTGCAGCTTTTCTATGGTTGATGATGTGTATGAACAAATACGACACCAGCTGCCCCAAAAATAAACGACGGCAACCCGATTTTGGCTGAAGGATTGAAGGGAAGTAGTTTGCCCATCGGTTAAAGTGATGGTTTGTGCTGCTGATTGTAAGGGTTGGTCGGGTTTGCGTACCCAGTCGACAATCAGGGATAAGAAGATGAAGATAATCACAGCCTGAAGCAATGATTTGGCGTAGTGGAGCAGGGTTTTCATCATATATTACGGGGGATATTGGATTATCGTTTTATAAATGAAAAAAGCCTTGCAGAGCAAGGCTTTTGATTCGATTCTGAAAACGTATTAACGTTTGGAGAATTGTTTTGCACGACGTGCTTTGCGCAAACCTGGTTTTTTACGTTCAACTTCACGAGCATCGCGAGTAACGAAGCCTGCTTGAGACAGGGCTGGTTTCAGGGCTGCGTCGAAGTCGATCAGGGCGCGGGTGATGCCGTGACGGATAGCGCCGGATTGACCGGTTTCGCCGCCGCCGGTCACGTTAACTTTGATGTCGAAAGATTCGGCATTTTCAGTCAGAACCAGAGGTTGACGTACAACCATGCGGCTGGTTTCACGTGCGAAGAATTCGTCAACGGGACGGCCGTTTACGATGATTTGGCCGGTACCTTTAGTCAAGAATACACGAGCCACTGAACTTTTGCGGCGGCCTGTGCCGTAGTAGTATTTACCGTTCATGTCGTGTCCTTATTATTTCAGTTCCAAAACTTTAGGTTGTTGTGCAGCGTGGCCATGTTCGGCACCGGCGTACACTTTCAGTTTTTTGATCATGGCGTAGCCCAGAGGACCTTTAGGCAACATGCCTTTTACGGCTTGTTCCAAAGCGCGGCCAGGGAATTGCTCTTGCATTTCGCGGAAAGTGCGCTCGTAGATGCCGCCTGGGAAACCAGAGTGACGGAAGTATTTTTTGTCTTCGAATTTAGCACCGGTCACGCGCAGTTTGTCTGCATTGATGACGATGATGTAGTCGCCGGTATCAACGTGAGGGGTGTATTCGGGTTTGTGTTTGCCGCGCAGACGGTGTGCGACTTCGGCTGCGACACGACCCAGAACTTTGTCTTCTGCGTCAATGACGAACCATTCGCGCTTCACCTCATGGGGTTTTGCAGAGAAGGTTTTCATGGTTGGAATCCAGATATATATAGAAAGTTATGGATTTTAAAGAGGAGATTGGTTTTTGTCAATCTTAATTGAGCGTGTTTGATGCATGAATATGCGGTTTTTTCAGACGGCCGGAAATCTTTACGAAAGTCTTTACTCGGAAAGGGGAAAGCCACACCTTTCGGTATGGCTTTTTTAGGGAATCCCCACGAGTGCCGTTTGGGCTGAATCCGCTTGAACCTTGCTGACAAGGCGGTCACCTCGGGTAGTTTCGGGTGCGTCCGGCAAACGGACGCTCGCGCCCACTACAACTCCCGGCAACCTAAAGCGAACGTATTGGTTCAAAGGAATATATGCCTTCGCGAACACCGCAGGGAAAAGGGGAAATTAGTTTTGCTCCAAGCGCGCCAGTGCTTTTTGGCACGCGTTGCTCATGTCGGTTATTTTACGCTCAAATTCACCGATTGCCAAATCGTCGTTGAGGGTTGTTTTCAAAAGGTCGTGTACGACGTTGAGGGCTGCCATGACGACGATTTTGTCCGTGCCGACGATGCGGCCGCTTTCTTTAATCGCGTCGCTTTTTTTGTTGAGCATTTCAACGGCTTGCAGGAGGGTGGCTTTTTCTTCACTCGGCGTGTTGATGGTGAAGTTGACATTCATGATGTCGAGATTGACTTGTTCGATACTCACGGGGCGTCCTTTTATTGTTGTGTTTCTTGGGGCAGTCGGGCAATGAGGCTGCGGATTTGGTCTGCGCTTTGGGCCAGTGCGTTGCGGTAGTTTTCTTTTTCGACGGTCAGGCTGTCAATTTTGCTTTGCAGGTCTTCTTTGAGTTTGCCGACTTGAACCAGCAAGGCTTCGCTGAGTTCGTCAATGGCTGCGTCGTGTTGGCGTTTTTGTTGCTCTTGCTCGAGTTTGAGTCTGTCGATTTCTTCGTTGAGACGGCGGTTTTCTGAAACCAGCGTTTCAAATTTTTGGACAAGTTGGTAAACGTTGATTTCCAGATTGTTCAGTGATTGGTTCATGTGTTTCCCTTCAGACGGCCTGATGGCCGTCATATTGTGCGTCAGGCCGTCTGAATGACAGACGGCGCGACCGTTTATTCGAAGCGCGCGCTTCGTTCCATCAGTCGTTCAACGACTTGCTGCGGGGTCATTTCTTTGCGGATGAGTTGCAGCAGGGTTTGGGTGATGGGCATATCGATTTGGTATTTGGCGGCAGTATTGAAGACTTCTTCGATGGTGCTGACGCCTTCGGAAACGTGGCCGATTTCGACAAGTACTTGATGCAATTCTTTGCCTTCTGCAAGGCCGAGGCCGACACGGCGGTTGCGCGAGAGTGCGCCGGTACAGGTCAGGATAAGGTCGCCGATGCCGGCCAAACCCATCATAGTTTTGGGTTGCGCGCCCATGGCGATGGCAAGGCGGGTGATTTCGGCAAGGCCGCGCGTTACTAGGGCTGCGCGTGCATTAAGGCCGTATTCGAGGCCGTCTGAAAGGCCGGTGGCAATCGCCATGACGTTTTTAACGGCACCGCCCACGGCAACGCCGATGACGTCGGTGCTGCCGTACAGGCGCATTACGTTGGTGTTCAGTTGGGCGGTGGTTTCTTCCACCCATTCTTTGTTTTCGGAGGCGAGAACGACGGCGCAAGGCAGTTGGGCGGCCAGTTCTTGGGCAAAGCTCGGGCCTGAGAGAACGCCGATTTTTTTATTGTTAGGCAGGACTTCTTTCAGTACTTGGAAAGTCAAAAGGCCGGTATCTTGTTCAAAACCTTTGCAGGCGGCGAGAACGGGAATATCGGCGGCGTTATGCTGTTTGAGCAGCTCGGCGCTGCTTCTGAGGCCGGCTACGGAGGTAACGATCAGGGCAAGTTGGCTGTCTTTCAGCGCTTCGCCCAAATCGGCGTGAACGGTCAGGGACTCAGGGAAAGGGAAGCCGGGCAGGCCGCGTTTGTTTTCACGATCTGCTTGCAGGGTGCGGATTTGGTCGGGATTGCGTGTCCAAAGGGCGACTTCATTGTTGTGGTGCGCAAAGTGCAACGCGAGAGCTGTACCCCACGAACCTGCGCCGATGACGGTAATTTTCATGTTTCTCTTCCATATGGGAACGGGGCTTACTTTAAAACAAACGGCTTTGGGGTGCAAGGGCGGCGTTTGTGAAAAATATTTTGTGCCGTTTAA
>NZ_JBQCXF010000069.1:0-12089 GCF_051956635.1 Neisseria sp. P0022.S010
GCTTTATTATAACTATGGTAAATCTACCTGTCTTCAGGCTTCTTCTGCCGCCGAGAGATAATCACACCGTCGTCTTTAGGCGTTTTGATACCCAAACTTGCCAAAATATCATCGAACCATGCTGCCAGCTCGGCGTGACACATTTGACGCACCGCGTCCGCGCCTATACCCGCCTTTGCCATCAGGATGACCGCCTGACGGTAGCTTTTGTGTGCCGTCAGGTAGCTGCGTTTGACTGCTCCGCCGCCGACGGCGCGTCGGGGCTTGCCGTAGCGGCGGACGGTTTTAGGCGCAAATCCTCCTGAGCCGCCATCACGGTATGGTAGTCTTCGGTAGAGAGGTTTTCCATCAGCCACTGCGCCGTCAGGATGTCGGATGGGATACCTTGGGCTTCAATCTGCTGCGACCAGTAGGTCAGCATCTCTAGGACGTCGCGTTGCAGCAGTTCGGCTTTTTTGGCGTTTTCGGGCAGCTCGGGCAAGTCATCAATCAGGGCGAACGCCGCCAGTTCGCCGCCGACGGTCAGTGGCTTGAGGCGTAATTCAGATACGACTTTGCCATTGTAGGTCAGTCCGTGGGTCAGTTTGACGGTAATCACGCATTACTCCTTGATTTTGTGCAAAGCAATCATCTCAATGTCGATGCGTGCCTCGTTATCGACTTCATATTGCTCGCTGGTATCGACGGTAAAGCAGTCGAGGTAGGAAGTGCGGCGACCTTCGTCGTTGATGGGGTAAATCGTGATTTTCGCCTTGGTGATATTGTCCCAGTCGATTTCCGTACCGTCGATGGGAATGGCGGCGGTAACGCTTAATTTGTGTTCGGTTATGCCGTCACAATAACCGTTGACTCGGCCGTTGCGGTTCATCGTTTTGACCGGCTTGCGGCCTGTAGTGGTTTGCGGCTTGATGCTCACAATCTCGATATCGCGGCCATTGACCTCCATGATCACCGCACCGGCATAAGTTGCATCGCTCATGTTTTATCCTTTTTTAAGGTTTCAGACGGCCTTTAAACCTGTTTTAAACGCCGTCTGAAAAGGGTTACAAAATCAAATCAATGCGCCCGGCAAAGACGTGCAGGCCGTTGACCACATCGGCGGGGATAATGGCATTAACACGGTTGGGGTCGTTTTGCGCACGCGCCACCACCAGCTTGCCTTTGTTGGCCTCGGCGTTTTCGATGATTTCGGCTTGGTCGAGCTTAATCAGCACGTCCAAAATCTCGCTCTTAACCTTGGGCAGCAGGCGGTCGCTCAATTTGTCGCGCGGGAAACGCAGGGCAATGCGCTCTTTAACGCTGCGGCGCACATAATCGAGCGTGCGGATGGTGGTAATGTCGAGTAGTGCCGGGTCGTCGGTGTTGTTGGCCGACTTGGTATAGGTGGATACGGCACGCATAATCTGCACGCGGTTGTTGACCACTGTGAGCGGGGTCAAGCCGTTGTACAGCGCATTGTTGCATTCTGCAAACAGCGGCCATTGCGCATCAGGTGTAACGGCCAGCCCTTTGATTTCCAGCGTGTTCAGCGGCTTGGCAGGGTCTTCTTCAAAGGCCAACACCGCCGCATAACCTGCGGCGATGATGCCGTTTGGCTCTACCGCACCTTTGTACCAAGCACAGGTAATGCGGCCGTCGTTGATTTTGCCGGTAGCGGTGGTGGCCGTGCTCAAGGTCGCACTCATACCCAATACGCCGATACAGCCGCGCTGTTCGATGGCGTTGGATACGTTGGTAATATGGTTGCTCAAGGCTTTGGCGTTGGCGTCATCGCTAAACGGGCTGCAAATAATGTGATAATGCTTGCCCGCCACTTTGGACAAGGCCGTGGCAATGTCCGCATTTTTGGCACCGCCGGTAAATGCATTGGCTTGATAAGTCAGGCCGGTATTGCCGGTGCTCACGGTTAAGCCGCTCTCGTTGCCGATCTCGCCTTTGTGTTTGGCCGTCAGCGTAACGGCTGCGCCGCTGCCGGATGCGGTAACGGTTACATCGGCGGCAGTGATGGCGGTTTTCAGACGGCCTGCCACTGTGGCGGCGGTCTCGCCGGTGTTAACGGCCGTGCTTACCTGCTTACCGCCAATCGTGATTTCCACCACGCCCGGCGCGGTGGCCGTGCCGGAAAGGGTAACGGTTGCGGTTGCCTGCACGCCTGCGCTGTGGTCGGCAATACCGATAACGGTCAAATCCAAATAAGGGTTGTTGGCAAATGCTTGGCGCACCATCAAATGCGCCAGCGAGCCTTGTCCGAACAAATCGGCCGCCTCGGCATCGCTAAATAGTTGCACCGGCTCTAAGGCGGGCTGTATGCCCGCGGTCAGCATGGGTGCAACCATCAATACCTTTTGCGGATTTTGCGGCAACCCTTGCACGGCATTGCGGGTGTTAAATTCAATATACTGCCCGGGCACGCGGATGCTGCCCGGAATCGTGTCAAAATCAATATGGGGCATCATTACTCTCCCTTAGTATTGCGGGTTTTGGTATTTGGGGCGGCATCCTCAACCACCACCAAATCGCCGTCATCAATCATGCGGCGGTAATACAGGCTGTTGCCGTCCACCTCCACCGGCTCTTGGCCGATATATTCGTGCGGGTTGTGTTCGGTCGGCACACGCAGGCCGTCTGCCGCCGTTACTTTGATTTTGCTCATTGCTTATCCTTAAGGGTTAGGTTTACAGGTATTTCATCGGCGGATTGCGGGTCGTAAATTTTGCCGTCCAACCCCTCGAAATCAGGCCACGGCTTGCTCAATGTAACCTGATACTTGGTAAAGATATGGTCTGGGTCGTCGGGATTGTCGGCGCGTTCGGGGTAGCGGTCATTTTCCAACCCGCAGGTGTTAAAGCGGATGGCATACTCAACCGCATATATGCTTACTGCGGCGTTTTGCACCAGCACATGATTGGCAATCGCGCGCACCGCTTTGGGCACCAAGCCGCGGCTATCGGCAAAACCGAGCCGCTGGCCGTCAAGCAGGCGGCGAACAGCGCGGATTAAATCGTTGCTGCCGATTTCGCGGCTGTCGATGCCGCCTTGCCGCTGCGCCTGCTCGTTGCGCAGATTGCGGGCCGCCACCATCACCACAAATTCGGCGGTATCCTGATAACGTCCGCATACGCCGCCGGTGCTGGCAGGCTCAACTTTGCTGCCGCCATACGTTACCCAAACCGCAGGCAGCGTATGGATTTGCCCCGCCAAATCGTCGGCCTCGCCGTTGTAGCTTTTAACCGTGCGCACCATGCGACCCAAGCCCCGTTTCAGACGGTCTGTTATCGCTTGCTCAATATCAGTGATCACGCCCGAACACCTTATTTTTACCGTTTACAAACACAATACCGTCTTCGCCCGCGGCCACTTCTTCGCCGCTATCATCCACGCCCAGCTGCACTTCGCCTTTGGCCATAGCACGCAGCAGGTCGAGCACGTCGATTTTGTAGCGGTTGCGGATTTCGTCGGTAATCAGCACGCCGTTGGCGGCGGTAAGGCGGTAGCGGGCAATATCGCAACACAAGCGCTTGAGGATGGGCGGCACATCGGTAAACGGACGTTTAAACCGACCCAGATAAGCGTCTATTTCTGCGGTGGCATCGGCCAGTGCCACTGCCGCCACATCCTCGTCAATCAAGCCGTCTTGGTTGCGGTCGGTCAGCTGGATAACCTCCAGCTCGCCGAAACGCGCAACCATATCCTTAACCGTCGCGTATGCCATTACTCGACCGCCTTGCGTTGCAGCATAGGCTCGGCGCAGATTGCCTTCCACACCGCTTCGCCGACTTCGGCGCGCTTCACTTCGCGCCAGCCGCCGTCAAACAGCAGGCCGCCGCGCCAAAATTCTTTGCCGTCTGCGCCGGTACTGACGAGCATCACATCGCGGCTGTCCGCCAAAGAGTCGGCGGCGCGTTGCGTATGCTGCGCTTTGAGTTCGGCAAGTTCGGCGGACAGTGCCTTTTTGTCGTCTTCGGCTTTTGCCAAGTCTGTGGTCAGCATTTCGACATCGTTTCGGGCGGCGGCAAGCTCTGCCTGCACGGCGTCCAATTCGGCTTTGATGTCTTCAAACGACGGGGTGGCGGTTTCGGCGGTTTCTGGTTTGTTGTTGGTTTTTGCCATGATGACTCCTTGTTTCAGACGGCCTTTAAATAGGTGTTAAAGGTCGTCTGAAAACGGTTCGGGGTTACAGGTGGACGCAGACGTGCAGTTTCAGACGGCCTTTGAAGGTATTGGTCGTGCCGTTGATTTTGTCGGCTTCCAAGAGTTCGCGGGCTTTGTCTTCCAACTCGGGCGGGACGACCAAGAGGCTGGGTTTCACGTTCAGCACATAGCCGCCGTCGGCTTTGATTTTTTGCATTTTGACGATAATGGCGGCAAGGTTTTCGCGGGTCAGCGCGGTTTTTTCTGCCATGTGCATCAGCTGCCACAAACCGAAACCGGCATTACAACGGCGGCGCGAGCCATACAGATATTCGTCTTCCATAAACACGCGGTCGGATTTGGACGGATCGAATTTGGTTTCGAACTCTGTTTCGGTTCGGTTTTGGAAAATCAAAGGCTTCAGGGTTTTGGTGTCGTCAACAACGTAGAATGTAGGTGCGTCGTTGTCTGTACCGGTAGTCAGGTTGGAATAAGGCGTGTTTTGACCTGTGCCATCGTGGTTTTCGAAAACTGGATGGTCAACGTCAAAGAAGTATTGGCCGTCGTAGCCAATGGTGGTTTTGCCTTTCTTGAGCAGACCCCACACCAACGTATCAGGCAAAGCGGCAGCGGATTCACCCATTGCAGCCATCATTGGGCGGTACATACCTACTTGGTCATCTTCGATGTCAGTGCGAGCCACGCCAACAGTCGCTTCGAATTTTTTATTTTCCAAGCTCATTGCCTGATTGCTCATTTTTTTGATCTGACGTGAGCCGACCCACTCGCGCATTTGCGGGAATTTGCCCAGCCACGCATAAGTATTCGTCGAAGTTGTTGACGGAATAGTCATAGCGATAGCAGGGTAGTCAGGCTTAACCGAATCTAAGCCGGACTGAAACTCTTTGCGGAATGCTGCCGTCAGGGCGGCTAAAATTGCTGCCTTATCCATTACTTACCTTCACTTTCTTTCACTTTTTTAAATTCCTCTGCGGTCATACCCAGCATTTTTGCGGCACGCTCTTCCTCTGCAGTCAGTGCAGCAACACGTTCTTCCGGCGAATTGCCGCCTGTTTGTGTGCCGGATAAAGCTGCGACCGGCTGGGCGTTTTCGATAAAGCCGCTCAAAAAGGCAAAGCCACCCGGCTGTTTCAGCACGCCTTCCGCCCACTCCTTCTGAGCAGGCAACAATTTGCCTGCAGTCAGCGCGGCGGTAATCAATTCGTTGCCTTTGTCTGCTTCATGCTTGGCAGTCAGCGCGGCGACTTGGCTTTGCAGCTCTTGAACCACTGAGATAGGCGCGTATTTAGTCAAATCAGGCTTGGCGGTTTGCGCTGTCAATGCCGCGATGCGGCTGTCTTTCTCTGCCAACTGTGCAAACACATCAGCAGACAAAGCCACGTCTTTCGGCTTGGCTTCGATGAGCGCGGACAATGCCACCTTCAGTTTTTCTTCGTCCGCCTCAGGCAGACCGAACAGTTGCTGTAACAACTCATTCATGGGTTTTGGCTCCGTTTCCGGGTTTAAAATTTGCGCCGACGCAACCGCCAGCACCTCGTCCATGCCGTCCAACGCAGGGAAATTTGTCAGCGCGGCGTGAAAAATCTTGGTTACATATCCCTTTGTGTCATAGGAAAACACAGCAGAGATGTAGCGATACTCTTTTGCGGCAATTGCAGCAGCCGCCTTGTCCGTCCATTCCACTTCGGCAAACATGCCTTTAGGCGTGAACTCTAGCCAACGCATCCAACCGGCGGCAGGTGCAGGTTGTCCGTTTTTCTCTTTGTAGAGCGTCTGGTGTTCATAATCGACAACCAACTGATTGCGCGAACTGTTGGCCAACAGCGCGACATCATGACCGTTCTCTTCGGTCAGATACCACGCAGGGACATCAGTCGGACGACCGTCTACTGCGCGAAATTCGCCATATGGCAGCAGTTGGATTCGCCCGTCTTTTGGCTGCACCTCGAAACTGCACACGACAAGTAGGGTTTTTTGTGCATTTTTGGACATGTGTACCTCTCTCAATACTGTCATTTTGCCTATTTGAAAAAACAACAAAGAGTAGGCGTGCTTCAAACCCTACCGCCATTTTTTTAAAACCTGTCCGCGCGATACACAATTAATCGTTTTCAGGGGCTTTTTAGAAGCGTCTAGGATTGATTTTTATATCTTGGGCAGGGGTTTGTATTACCCGCATAAAAAAACGCGCTAAAAAGCGCGTTTTTGAGGGTTTTATAAATTCACGGTATCAGATCCGAAAAATAATCCTGCACATCGTCCATCAAAGCCTGTTTGTCGTCGTCCGTCAACGTCAAAAATTCCCGTTGCGGAATCCGAACTTTGCGGTTGCGCCCAGCCTGCCCACCGAAGTTATGAATAGCGGCATAGATGATATTGGTGCCGACAAGGGCGGTGTCATTATCGTACATAGTCGAAAAGCTGTCTTTCAGACGCCCGGTATCAGTCAAAGGTTTACCGGCTCGGTATTTCAGCCCCAACCATTTCGGACGGCCTGCGTAGCGGAAATTGAGCTTGACCGCCGTGTGCATGGTTTCGGACAGTCGGCGCATCAGCAGGTAGCGGTTTTCGACACCGTCCCCCAGCCTCTTAAGCTGGTTTTGAATTTCCGAAATATTGTCTATTCTGACTTCAATCATGGTATTATTCCGTACAGACGTTGGAAAAGCGGTGATAACCTCGATACCGCAGCCTGCCCGTTAGGGCGTCCGAGAGCGTGTGCAAGTGATTTCGAGCCTTGCCCAACGTCTATTTCAATACTTCCTTCTTCGCCATAAATTTGGCAATCTCTTTGTCGTTACTGATCCGATACGACTGTAGATAAATCTCATCCACCTCCTTAATATATTTTAAAACCGCCCACAATGCCGAGCCTTTATAGCGAGCTGTGAAAATCAATTCACGATTGTCACGGATGACATGTTCAGGGTTTTGCAGCATATCCGGCAAAAAAGCATAGTAGGAGTCATCGAAATTCTGTCCCTCCCGACTGTCCACCTGTTTGACCAATGTATCATCAGACAGCCACACCGTCGCTCGAGTCATACCTGCCAGTTCTTGCGTTTCCTTGCTCAATACACCCGCAGCAAATTTAAGCTGTCTTGATAGCGCGTTCCGGATTTTGATTTTTTGCTCTTTATCCGGTTTGCCTTCAATGTTCAGACGACCTTTGACCTCGTAAAACTCTTTTTTGAGCTGTTTGAAACTGCTTTTAAAATCGGGACCGCCCATTTCCGCCTTGGCAAACTCATGAGCCAAGGCGCGGTCGTATCTGTCCAAATCCGGGCGGTAGTTCATCCGCCCTGCGTTGTAGTCAAAGCCGCGGTCGGTCGTGTAGAGGCTGCCGTCGGGGGCTTTATAGGCAGTCGTCTGATAGCTGTCGCCTTTCTTGTTGTAGATTTTTTGGGTTTCAACTAGATTTTCCGGCGTGCTTTGTCCGACAATCCGCCCCTGCCTCTCGACATCCCGTTCAGACAGGGCGATGACCGAGCAGCGGCAGTTGTAGCCGTTGGGCGGGTAAAAAGTCGTCCAGAAAGCGTCGTCGTACCGATACACCAGCCCGTCCATTGCGGCATGGGCAGGGCGGGTGCGGCTGTCGCCTACCGAGTCATACATCCAATAAGGCCGCGCATCGACATTTGCCATATAGCCCTGATACTGTCCGGCATTGTAGGCGGTCTGCATGTTGGTGCGGTAAATCGTCTCCAGTCTGCGCGGCGCGCCGAACACCTCGCCAGTTGCAGGGTCGATGATATCCTTACCGTTATGCCCGTTCGGGTGCAGCCAGCCCTTTCCGGAGAGCAGGTTTAAGATGCCTTTGCGCCAATCATCGTATGACTGCCCACTCTTGGCCGATTCAACCATCGATGTTTTGATGTCGTTGAGCATATCCAAGTCGGTCATACGGGCAACCGTATAGACTTTGGCGATTTCAGAAGCGGTCAGATTGCGGTAGCTCTCCGCCGTAACCTTTTTACTTTCCAACCACTCGATTGCCTTTTTCGGCGGCAGACTTAAGGCAAATCCCAAATCAGGCGCGGGCATGGTCTTGTCCCAAGATATCGCTGATAAACAAGGCCTGCTGCATATAAGTACGCAGTTTCGCGTTGTCCAAATTCGGATAAAGCGCATTCAGTGCGGCATCTGCCTCCTCGTAGCTGTTGCAAGCATTAAGTGCGGCAACCGCCTGACGCACCATCGGGTTGAGCTGAGAATTGAAATCGGGTTCTACCAGCGCGTCATCCAACGCGCCGTCCAATATTTCCTGATGCCCGCCCGTAGCCTTAGATGGTACGGCGTGGGCGGATAAAGCCGCCAATGCAGTTCTGTTTACCGGATTGTCCGGTACCTGCCGCGCCAACACAGCCTCACCCTCCTGCACATCTGGAATTACCAGTTTGTTGCGCACCCAGCTTTCGGGGATTTGTACGCCGACATCCACTAGTTTCGGGATAGCGTCGGCGAAGACTGCGATGTCTTCCGGATCGCGCGTGTCAAATTCAAATTTCGGCACGCGGTTTGGGTCGGCATTGGGATAGTTGATTCGCAGGAACGGCCCGATGATTTGGCTTGTGATGGTTTGCGCCACCTGTTTTGCGTCCGATACCAGCAAATCGCGGCGTACTTCGTTGTGGATATTGCCCAGCGCGTTGGTGCTGGATTTTCCGTCCGCGCCGCTGGTCAGCGTTTGCCCCAAAATCAGGCGCGCGGCGGATTTTTCGCACCAGTCGGCCATCTGCAAAAACGGGTTGCTGGTGGCAGTCGTGCCGCTGGCCGCTTGATGCAGCTCGACTTCCATGCCTTCGGGCATGATGCCCGCCGCGTTGTGGCCGATTTCGGCAACCGCGCGCAACAGCGTGCGTTTTTCTGCCTCCGTTGCACCCGCCCCGTATTTGCCGATACGGATGGGCATGCCGTAAAGCTCCAAAAACTCGGCAAAATCATGCACGGCGTAATGCTTAAACATATACAGCCATGCCAGCGTCCGAAATAAGCCGTTACGCGCCTGCTGCACGCTGCGCGATTTTTGGGTATGAACGACCCAGCCCAGCGGCCACAACGCTTCGCCTTCCGGATTTTCACGGGTACGCAGCAGCAGCCCGTCGTCTTTGTCCCATTTGAACCAGCTTTGCGGGCGGTGGATAAAGTTTCGGGGTAGGTAAAGGCCGTCTGAAAATACCCATTCGACCTCCAAAGCAGAAAATCCGTGCCCGACAGCGTCCATCAAATCCATAATCAGGTCTTCGAGGGTAGGCAGGCTGTCCATCATTTCGTAGGCTTGGTCGGACAGCTTTTCTTCTTCGGGCGTCGCATTTCGCGGCGGGGCGACGCGCCAGTTGAGCGTCAGCAGCGCGCGTTTGCGCGTACCCATATTTGCCGCGATGTCGCTGTCGCGCTCCTCAATGTCCGCGAAAAGCTCGTGTTGGGCTCGGATGTCGCCGTTTTCCGCGTCCTCGAAGAGGGCGCGCATTTTTTGAGGCGTAATAAAATTGGACGGATGTTCGGCGATAACTCGACCTGTCGCCGTGATTTGAGCCACATCCGTCTGCAATGCCGTTTCAGGCTTGAGGATTTTGGATTTTTTGTCTTTTTTTGCCATTACCGGCTCCATTTGCTTCTAATGTCATCGTCAAAATCGTCGTCATTCGGGCTTTGCCATTCTATCGGCACACAATTCGCCACCGCCCCCGACCACAGCATATGTACCGCATCGGGGCCGTCGTCATGGTCGGCTTTGGGGAAATGGCGGAACTGCTGCACCAGCGTCTGTTGGCTTTCATTGAGCAGTATCAGCCCGTTAGCCATGTGCGGCTGCAAGGTCTCGATCCGCAACAGCTTGTCCGATACCGGCTTGACCGCGCGGGCGGGTACGGGCAGCCCACGCGCCGCGCTGCGCTTGACCAGCTCGTCTTTTAAAAATTCCTGAAACTGTACCGTTTCGACAAACCACAGCTTACAGCGGTATTGCCGGTGCAGGCGGATGACATCCTCGATAATCAGGTCGGGCAGGCGTTTTTTGATTTGCGCCTCTACGATATAAAGCTTGCCCGTCTGCCGCTGATAGCCGCCAATGATGATTGCCGACGGGTCACGGCTTGCCCCCGCTTTGCCGAGCGATGGGTCGAGCGATCCGAAGTAGACCAGGTCGGACGGCAAGTCTGTCCAGAATTTCATAGATTTTGCAAACGGCGCGTCTTCGCCGGATACGGGGTCGTTTTGGTACTCCGAATCAAACGTCGCGTGTCCGTCGCGGGCGCGGATTTTCATCAGCGCGAGTACGCCGCGAGCCGCCCAAGAAGTGACCGCGCCACGCTCCATCTCGTCTTTGTTCGCCTGATAAAACGCTTCGGCTACCGCCGCACCGTCATTGCGGTACAGCTCTTCCCATCTGCCCCACAAATCCATGCGGTCAGGCCAGCGTTTCATCGCCTTAAACTTGATGCCTTTCCAAAATGGATTGTTTAAGGTGCGGTTCAACACGCTGTCGTAGTGCAAAATCGTGCCGATATAGATCACATCGTATTTCTGACCGACTCCGCCCAGAGGCAATACAGTCTTAGTCAGCCACGCATTGAGCTTATCGCGCTGTTCGGGATTGCGGACTTGCTCGTCATTCTCAATATCGTCCAATATAGTCAGGTCAGGACGATAAGGGCCGTGACGCAAACCGCGCAGCTTTTTACCGCTACCTGCCACTTGGACTTTAACGTCATTGGCCGTCACAATCGTACCGGCCTGCCATACACGGCCTTGCCCGCATACTTCCGGGAAGTCGGTTTTCAAGCGCGGGTTAAATTCAAGTTCCGCCTTGATGGCTTCCAGCATTGGATACGCCTGGTCGATACTGTCCATCACGATGACCGCATAATGTTTTTGGCCGGTCACAATACACCACAGCGTAAACAACTGAGTAACCTGCGTCGATTTACCCTCGCCACGCGGCGCACCCACCGCCTCATTTTCCCCTTTAGGGGAGCGGATAATCTCCGGCAGACGGCTGAATAAAAACTCATGCAGTTCGGATTTTTCAGGGGAGCGGATATAATGGGGGAAGTAGGTATTCACGAAATATTCGTAACCGCCTACCGGGTCAAATACCTTGGCACGACGTGCAGCAATAACCTTGGGCGAAGCATCAAAGCCGTCCACTTCCGCTTCGATGACTTGGCGCAAACTGGCGGCCAGTTCGGCAAGGGATTTGAGGAATTCTTTATTTTTCATATGGAGCGCTCAAAATGGATTGGTTAGACAGAAACCTGCAACGCGAAATATTAAAAGAGCTTAATAACATTTATCCTGATAGCAAGACATATGAATATTGGATAGATGCCGCTATTGCTCAAATTGTAGGGGTCATAGAAACAGTAGGAGAGGCAGAACTATATATTGCAAAGCGATCAGCAAATCTGCGATATTTGGCAGAACATGGTTTGGTTGTTTGCAACGATAAGAATTTAAGCGCTACCGTTAAAATCACAGCCAAAGGCATAGATTTCCTTACCGATGATGGCGGCCTATCCGCCATTCTTGGTGTCGTCACGGTCAAACTACACAGCGACACCATTCAAGCCTTACTGGATGCCAAAATCAACGAAGCAAACATCCCTCCGGAAGAAAAAAGCAGACTAAAGGGCATCTTAAGCAAAATGGGAGATGTCGCATTGGCGAAATTTACCGAGAAAGCCATCGACGCTGTTACATCTCCTCAAATTATCAATCTGCTGCAAAGTTTATAAAGAAATACAAAGGGTCGGGTTTGATAAGCCGACCTTTTTTCAGACGGCCTTGTAATAGTGAACGACAGGTTTTCTTAGCGGTTTGGGATAAACCTTGAAACAAAAAGGAAGTGGCTCTCCCGTTTTCATTTCATGCATGGCGGACATAAAGTAAAAAAACTGGTCGGCCAGCCAAAACAACGGCTCCAGCTTATAGCGCGG
>NZ_JBQCXF010000070.1:0-12063 GCF_051956635.1 Neisseria sp. P0022.S010
AGTTATAATAAAGCCGTGCAATGTCGCACGGCTTTTGTTTTAGTGAAGTTATGGATAATAAACAGCATATGAATGTCCCGCCGGAGATATTGGAAAACCTACGTCCGTATAAGGCACATATCGAGCGATTGTGCCTGGAATGTGGGTATCACGGTTTAATGGGGGTTATAAAAACCGAAGAGCCTTGGTATGTGTCCCTTAGTTTTCTGATTTTATTTGCCATCGGCTTAGTGGCTTATATCTATTTTTCAGTTTGGGTTATGTTTGCAGTTGTGTTTGTTACAGCTTTGATTATTGCAGGGTTAAAGGACGGGAAATGCAAAACTGTTACATTATGCCCTTGTTGTAAAAAAGAAATCAGCGATTAAAGACGTAGGAGGGGTTGAAATCCGTACCGCCCTCCCTTAAACAGCCTTTAAACGATAATTGACCTTGAGTTAATACGTTTAAAGGCTGCTTTTTTATGGCAAACGGGAATATGAAACTGTCGTTGGTGTTAACCGCCCGAGATGACGGAGCGAGACGGCTACTGGCTGATACTCAACGACAATTAGATCGCACCGCGAAATCGCGGGCGCAACTTGAACGGCAAAGCCACACTTATGCGTTGACAGGCATCCGCTCAGAAAAACAGATTCAACGTGAAATCATGCTGACACAGGCTGCGTTTAACCGCTTGGCGCGCAGCGGCAAGGCATCACAAAATGATTTAGCACGGGCGGCGGTCGCCACGCGTAACCGAATCCGCGAGCTGAACGTGGAATTGAAACAGGGTGCGGGGTTTGCGGACAGGATGGGCAAAATCGGACGCGCGGGGGCGGCTGTCGCTGCGGGCGGTGCGGCGGCATATGCGGTTTTAAAACCCGCAATGAACGACCGAAAGCAGCTTGACGAGAACATCAACCGCGTGGCGCGGCAGGCGTTTATCGAGGACGACAGCGAGTCGGCGGCGTGGATTGCCACCGAAGGCGCACGGCAGGTCAAGGACTTGGCGCTTGAACTCGTGCAGAAAAACGGAGGCAACCACGACAAAGCCTTGGATGTCATCAGCGGCATGATGACGACGGGTCTCAATTTCTCCCAAACTAAAGAGGAAGCGCAGGCGGCCTATGCCTTTTCGCTCGCATCTGAAATGGAGGGGGCGGAGACTTCGAAGCTAATTAAAGCCTTAAAAGACAATCTGCCCGATACCAATCTGCAACTTGCACTAGAACACGTCTTGCAGTCGGGTTACGACGGTACATTCGAGACTCAAGACATGGTGCGGGAGCTGCCCGCCCTGTTGCCTGCCGCTCAACAGGCAGGCATGACCGGCATAGGTGGTTTGGACTACCTGCTCTCACTCTTACAATCTGCGGCGAATAAATCGGGCAGCCCTGCCGAAGCGGCGACCAATGTGCAAAACCTGTTAAGCAAAACCCTGTCGCCGGACACGATAGGTCGTCTGAAAAAGATGGCGAACCCGAACGACCCCAAAAAAGGCGTGGACTGGGTAGGCTCGGTATTGAAGGGTAAGGAAAACGGCGAGAACGCGGTACAGGTGTTGTCCCGCCTTGCCGATGCCATGTTGTCCAGGGACAAGCAGTATCAGGAGTATCAGGCGCGGGCGGCTGCGGGCGACAAGACGGCGGCCGAACAGGCAAATATGATGAAAGCCGCGCTCTTGGCGACACTTCTGCCCGACTTGCAGGCAAAACAAGGTCTGCTGGCAGCGACGGATATGGCACAAATTCAGGGCTATATGGCAAAACTGGGCGGCGTAACCCTTGAAAACGGCAAAATCGGCAAAATCAACGAAGCGCGGATGATGACGGATGCCGCCAAGCAGGAGCAGGCGGAATCGGTAAAAATCTTGGAAGAGAGCCTGACCAAGACGCTGGTGAAAGCGGAAACGGCGTTCAAGCAACTGGCAGCGGAATACCCTAATGCCACTCTAGCCCTGCAAGCCTTGACGACGGCAGCAACAGCGGCGTCTGCCGCAATGTTATTAACCGCCGGTGGCGGTAAAGGTGCAGGCTTTCTGAAAGATGTAGGTAGTAAAGCGTTGGGATGGGGTAAGGCTTCCGCAGGCGGCGTGGCAGCAGGTGCCACAGCGGCAGGCGGTAAGTTGCTGTCATGGGGAAAATCTGCCGGTAGTGGGCTCATGAATAATCCAGCGTTAGTTAAACGGGCGGGTTTGTTAGGTATGTTGCTGTATTCCGAGTCTTTGGGTGACGGCACATTGCCAAAGGGTTTGCGTGGTACCAAGACAACTCCTGAAATGATTAATCGTCTGAAAAACAACGGTATCCGATTTGAACCTGCGCCGAAGCGGGAACAGGCGCAGGGTGGTGTCCCTCAGTATTTGGCTGCTCCGTCAGCGCAGCCTACCGATAAGATGTTGTCTCCGTTGTTTTCAACTCAGACGGCGGCGTATCAGGCAGCCATTCAGCAGCAGACGGCGGCGTATCAGGCAGCATTGGCGCAGGATACGGCTGCAGTTACAACAGGTTTGGCACAAGTGCAAAGTGCGATGGCGTCGGCAAGTCAGACCATCAATACCAATGTGAGCCTGAATATCGACGGACGTGTTATCGCGAATGAGGTATCGCGGTATCAAGTGGCCATGTTCGGCCGTGGAGCGGGTCAATAATGAGCGGATGGCATACCTTATTGCAGGACGCATCTTACAAGGGCGTCGGCTTTGATATTGAGGCGGTGGACGAGAGCAACGGCAAGGCATTGGCCGAGCATGCGCGGCCGTTTGTGCAGGGTATCGACCTTGAAGACATGGGCACGACCGGGCGGCAGGTGCAGATTAATGCGGTGTTTTGGGGCAAGGGCTATGCAGGCCGTCTGAAAAAGCTGCTGGATGCGCTGGAGCAGCCGGGCGGCGGCGTGCTGGTGCACCCTGTTGGGGGCGGATGCACAACATTATTGCGGCATCATGGAGCTACCGCCATGAGGCTGATTATGTGGATTATGCCGGCATCGATATTACTTTCCGCGAGGCGGCCGAAGCGCAAGAAATCTTTGTATTTGAAAACGCCTTTTTGGTCGAGCTTGAGGCGTTGATTGCTGATATCGACACCTACCGCGAGGCGGCTATCGGCTTTGTTGATGCGGTGTTGGCGGTGGATGCGGGCGTATCGGCTTTATGGGGCAGCGCGCTGGGCATTTGGAGTGCGGCATCGGGTACGTTTGGCGCGGTGCGCCGTTTGTTTGATTTGGACAAAATTGCCTTTCCCGATCGGGGCGGATACAGCGCAGCGGCGTTTAAAAGCGGCTCGGCCAAGCTGTTTGCCGATATGGCGGTCATGGTAGATACCGGCATACGCCGTGAGGCGGGTTTGGCCGATAATGCCATGCACCATGCCGGTTGGTCGCCGCGGCAGCGGTTTGACGGGGCTGCGGCTGTTGCCGACCGTGCCGCCGCTATCCCTGATAATTTGCTAACCGGCCGTTTTTCAGACGGCATGCAAAGCCGCTTGAACCGTTTAACCGCCAAACAAGTGCAGCCGGTAGCGCAGGCGGTGCGCCTGTTATCCACGGCATCGCTGTTGTCGGTGGCAACGGCATTAATCGAGGCGCACGGCGAAGAGATGACCGCGCCTGATTTGATTGAGGTTAACCGCGCCATGCGCCGCCGTATGCAGGCCGAGATTGCCGCCTTGCGGGCGGTGCAGACGGCTGCTGCCGGGTCGGGCACTCTGACGGCCAACGCCGTGTATACCGAGGCTTACCAAACGGCTGAATCGCTGCGCACGGCGGCAGGCCGTCTGAATGCGTTGGTTGCGGCGGCCATCAACCAAAAGCCGCCGCTGATTGTGCGCCAAGCCCCAATCGACGGCACGATACACCAAATCGCCCATGAGTTTTACGGCGATATCAGCCGCGCAGCAGAGCTGGTGCGGCTCAATCCCCATATCCACCACCCCGCGTTTATCAAGCGCGGCACTTTGGTAAACAGCTATGCAAAATAATTCATACGGTTATGCCGTGTCGGTGCGTGTTGGCGGTAAAGAGCACCGCCACTGGGAGCGCTACGACATCGACAGCGACTTTTTAATCCCTGCCGACAGCTTCGATTTTGTCATCGGCAGGTCGGGGCCGGAGGCGGCCATACCCGATTTAAGCGGAGAGAGCTGCGAGGTAGTGATAGACGGCCAAACCGTGATGACGGGCATCATCGGCAGCCAGCGCCACGGCAAAAGCAAGGGCAGCCGCGAGTTGAGCTTGAGCGGGCGTGATTTAGCCGGTTTTTTGGTCGACTGCTCCGCGCCGCAGCTCAATGTAAAGGGCATGACGGTATTGGATGCAGCCAAAAAGCTGGCCGCGCCGTGGCCGCAGATTAAAGCGGTGGTGCTTAAGGCCGAAAACAACCCCGCTTTGGACAAAATCGACATCGAGCCGGGCGAAACCGTATGGCAGGCATTAACCCATATTGCCAACTCGGTCGGGCTGCATCCGTGGCTGGAGCCAGACGGCACGTTGGTGGTGGGCGGGGCGGATTACAGCAGCCCGCCGGTGGCGACATTGTGCTGGAGCCGCACCGACAACCGCCGCAATATCGAGCGCATGGACATTGAGTGGGATACCGACAACCGCTTTTCCGAGGTTACTTTTTTGGCGCAATCACACGGCCGCAGCGGCGACAGCGCCAAACACGATTTAAAGTGGGTGTACAAAGACCCGACGATGACGCTGCACCGCCCTAAAACGGTGGTGGTGTCCGATGCCGACAATTTGGCCGCATTGCAAAAGCAGGCTAAAAAGCAGCTGGCCGACTGGCGGCTGGAGGGATTTACACTCACGATAACCGTGGGCGGCCATAAAACCCGCGACGGCGTATTGTGGCAACCTGGCCAGCGTGTGCATGTGATCGACGACGAGCACGGTATCGATGCGGTGTTTTTTCTGATGGGGCGGCGGTTTATGCTATCCCGCATGGATGGCACGCAAACCGAGCTGCGGCTCAAAGAGGACGGTATTTGGACACCCGACGCTTACCCCAAAAAGGCCGAGGCGGCGCGCAAGCGCAAAGGCAAACGCAAAGGCGTGAGCCATAAGAGCAAAAAAGGCGGCAAAAAAGGCGGCAAAAAACAAGCAGAAACGGCGGTATTTGAATGAGTTTGAGTAAATTGGCGAAAAAAACGGCACAAACTGCTAAAAATATCGGCGAAACCCTGCGCGCGGCCTTTCGGGGAAAAATCACGCTGGTGGTGTCGTCCGAGCCGATACAGCGCGTGCAGTTGAGCGGCTTGGCCGACGAAACCCTGCAAGACCTAGAACATTTGCAGGAATACGGCTTTGCCAGCCATCCGCCCGACGGCAGCGAAGCGGTAGTGATACCGCTGGGCGGCAATACTTCGCACGGTGTGATTGTGTGCAGCCAGCACGGCAGCTACCGCATCAAAAACCTTAAGCCCGGCGAGACGGCGATTTTTAATCATGAGGGTGCAAAAATCGTGATTAAGCAAGGCAAAATCATTGAGGCCGATTGCGACGTGTACCGGGTTAACTGCAAACAATACGAGGTTAATGCGGCCACGGATGCCAAATTTAACGCTCCATTGCTGGAGACCAGTGCAGTGTTGACGGCGCAAGGCAAAATCAACGGCAACGGCGGGATGGCGGTCGAGGGCGGCGACGGAGCCACCTTTAGCGGCGATGTTAACCAAACGGGCGGCAGCTTTAACACCGACGGCGACGTGGTGGCCGGCAATATATCGTTGCGCCAGCATCCGCATACCGACAGCATCGGCGGCAAAACCTCGGAGGCGGAGCCGGCATAGACAAGCAGACCTTTGGCAGCCTTCGGGCTGCTTTTTTTGTGCGTGCGGGATTGAAGCCCGTGTACTCCGTGAGGCCGTCTGAAAACGGCAAAATGCCAACATGGACAAAGAACTAAACCCCGGCACCGGCGACTATACCGGCCGCACCGTCGATACGCTGCAAAATGCCGTGTATATCCGCTTGATGACACCGTTGGGCAGCTGGTGGGCGGATAAAACGCTCGGCTCGCTGCTGCATTTGTTGCAGCGCGAAAAAGACCTGCAACGGGTCAGCCTGTTGGCCGAGCAATATGCCGATGAGGCACTGCAACCGATTGTTAAGAGCGGGCGTGCCGACAAGATTACCGTGCGCGCAGAGCAGCCGCACGACGGCCGCCTGATCCTGCATATCCGGGTGGATACGGCGGCGGGCGGGTTTGATTACCGCCACGAAGTGCCCGTGATTTAAAGAGGTTTTAAACGTGTTTGAAACGCCGACATTTGAGCAAATCCGCGAGCGTATCCTGCGCGATACCAAAAGCCTGTGGCCGGATGCCGATATCAGCCCCGACAGCGACCATTATGTGCACGCCAGCCGTTTGGCCAGCTGCGCCGAAGGGCAATATGCGCATCAAAGCTGGATTGTGCGGCAGATTTTCCCTGATACCGCCGACCGCGAGTATTTGGAGCGGCATGCCTCCATGCGCGGCTTGCGCCGCCGCAATCCTACCACGGCCAGCGGCACGCTGACCGTAAGCGGTATTGCGCAATCCATGCTTTCAGACGGCCTGCAAGTGCGTATCGGCCAGCGTTTTTACCGCACTACCGCCCGCGCCGTTATCGGCAGCGGCGGCACGGCGGAAATACCGGCAATCGCCGACGAGCCGGGCGCGGCCGCCAATGTGCGCGACGGCGAGGCGCAACTGATGGCCGCCCCCGCCGGTGTGGCCACCGAATGCCGCCTTACCGTACAAGGCGGCACCGACCAAGAAAGCGATGCCTCACTGCTGGCGCGTCTGTTGGAAATCATCCGCCGACCGCCCGCAGGCGGCAACCGTTACGACTATAAAAACTGGGCGTTGAGTGTTGACGGCGTAACCAGCGCATATGTTTATCCGCTGCGCCGCGGCTTGGGTACGGTGGATATTGCCATTACCTCCGCCGACGGTGTGCCGTCGGAAGAAACCGTGCGCCGCGTGCAGGCTTATATCGACGAGATGCGCCCGGTAACGGCAAAAAATGCGTTGGTACTCAAGCCAACCGTAACGGCGGTGCCTGTTGCCGTGCAAGTCAAGCTCGACGGCATCGACTTGGACGAGGCCAAGCGCCGCATACGGACGGCTCTGAAAGAATATTTCGACACCCTGATCCCCGGCGACGGCCTGACTGTGTCGCAAATCGAGGCGGCTATCAGCAATGTGGATGGTGTGATCGACCGCCGTCTGACTGCGCCGACGGCCAACCGTGCCGCCGATACGGTTAACCGCATTGAGTGGTTTAAAGCGGGCGCGATTAATGTGACGGAGATGCCGTCATGAGCTATCAAGACATCTTGCGGGGCCTGTTGCCCCCCGTGTCGTATGCCCGCAATGCCCCGCGTGTGCGGGCGCAGGCAGAAATAGACGGCGCAGCGCTGGATGCGGTGGCGGAATTGGCTCAAAGCGTTGCCGATGCCGTCGACCCGCGCAGCGCCGGCCAAATGCTGGCCGATTGGGAGCGCGTATTAGGTTTGGACGGTACGGGCAAAAACCGACAGCGCCGTGTGTTGGCCGTTATGGCCAAGCTAAACGAAACAGGCGGCTTGAGTATTCCTTATTTTGTGCGTTTGGCCGAGGCGGCGGGCTATCAAATCCAAATCGCCGAACCGCAGCCGTTCCGCGCCGGTGTCAACCGTGCGGGCGACCGTCTTGCGCCGCAGGAAATCATGTGGGTGTGGCACGTTAACGTGCGCGGCGGCAACAACCGCATTACCCGATTCCGCGCCGGTATCTCGGCGGCGGGCGACAGGTTGACCGATTACGGCGATGCCGTGATTGAGACCGTTATCCAAGATTTAAAACCCGCACATACCGCAGTGCGATTTACTTATGAGACATAGACAATGCACGCTATCGATACCCCCGATAAACAATTTAAAGACGGCAACGGTACCAGCGAGCTGGGCACCATCCTGCCCGCATGGTGGCTCAATCAGATTCAGGCCGAGCTGTTGGCCGTGCTGACCGCTGCCGGTATTCAGCCCGATAAGGCTAAAACCAACCAGCTTGCGGATGCAATCAAACAGATATTCAGCGGCGCAGTGGTAAACAACCTGACATCCGCCGATGCCGATAAGCCTTTGTCGGCGGCAATGGGTAAAAAATTAGCCGAACAAAGCGTTACCTACCAAAGCTGGGTAACGGAGCAAATCGGTGCATTGTCGATTGACAGTGATTTGGCCACCCGTGATTTAAACACAGTTACCAAAGCAGGTTTGTATGGTCAAACTAGCAGCAGCAACGCCCAAACCCGCCGAAATTATGCTGTGGTCAAAGCAGGGTCGCTGCTGGTAATGCCGTCGGCCTATGGCGTGCAGCAGATTTACTCCGTGTTTGATGGTACCGACATCTACGCCCGCAACCAAACCGGCAGCGGGTGGACAGGATGGCAAAAAACAAACGTCAGCCCGGGAGAAATGCAGTCAGCCGTTGATACTCTCGAAAGAAAACTTGTCAACGGCAGCCCTGCCGCACTAGATACTATCCGAGAGCTTGCAGCGGCATTAGGCAACGATGCTAATTTTGCGAACAAAGTGTTGCAGCAAATTGCGGGCAAAGCTGATAAGTCAAGTACGCGGGCGGGTTACGGCATTACCGACGCTTCGGAGGTTGCCGTTTTGACAGGTCAGCTTAATCACGGCGGCACAATACCGCTGCCGCCCGGATACCGCGAGGATCAATGTAAGTGGTTAGTGTCAATGGCTGAGGACGACCCCAACTATACCAGCTGGGATATAAGCGAGGGCGGCTTATCAAAACACTACTACTACCGATGCTACACACGCGGCCGCACCGTGATCGCCAAAGTCTATCATGGCAGTAGCGATCAAAATCCCGATAGCAATTACCAAGGATGGGTCCTGGGAAAAGTTAATTACATTTGCATTGGCGTCAAATAACAGGAGTAAAAATGACTTGGCATATTTTTAATTCAGACGGCCATCACGTCGGCACCTGCGACCACGAGCCGAATCACGAGGATTTGGCCGACCGTGGCGAAACCGCCTACTACTACCAACATAACGGGCGAGGCACATTAATCGTCAAAGATGATGCTGTTGCAGTTATCCCGCCTGCACCCAGTCGTTACCACGTTTTGCAAGACGGCGAGTGGGTATTAACGACGGGTGCGGCGGCAAAACAGCTTGCTGATGTAAAGGCTGCCAAGCTGGCCGAAATCAACCGCGCCGCCCAAGCCTGTATCGACCAAGCGGCAGGACTAAACAGAGTGCCCGAGTTTGAGGTCGCAACGTGGACAATCCAAGCCCTAGAGGCAAAGGCATGGCACGCCGATAACGCCGCCGCCACGCCTACGCTGGATGCGATTGCGGACGCTCGGGGTGTGCCGGTAGACGTGCTCAAGCAAAAAGCCTATGAAAAGGCGATTAAGTTTGAGATGTTGACCGCCCATATAGCCGGTTTGCGACAAGCCGCCGAAGAAAAAATCTACGCTGCCAAAACCCCCGAAGATGTTGCCGCCGTGCAATGCGATTTTTGCACCACACCGCCATCACAAACTACAACGACCGAGGTGTAGATGAGTAATCGCAAGGTGTATTTAGCTCTGTATAAGGGCAAAAAAGAGGGCCGCGGCCTCAAAGTAAGATGGGCGCGGTTTAGAGACTGGCTTGTGCGTACCGTAACCCGCAGTCCATACAGCCATTGCGAGATAGCCGTAACAGTCCATCCTAAAATACTTTACACATGCTACTCCGCCAGCGCCCGCGATGGCGGCGTGCGCTGCAAAGTGATGGCGCTGCCGGCCGAAAAATGGGATTTAATCCCCTTGCCGGAAAGTTGTATCCAGTCCGCCGTCGGTTTATATGCCCGCACACAAGGCGCACGTTATGACTGGTCGGGCGCAATCGGTACGGTACTCAAAACCCCGCCCAGCAAAGGCCGCTGGTTTTGCAGCGAATGGTGCGCTCAAGCATTCGGCCTTATCAAGCCGTGGCGGTATTCTCCGCAAAAATTAGCGATGGCAGTAAAAGGAGATTGATGCAGATTTAAACAAATCGGAAGAAATAAAACTGGTAAAGCCAGTGGAGAGTTGATCGTATGTAATTGGTAAAATAAAAAGCGACGGTATCGTCGCTTTTCTTATTTCTCATCATCCGATATAGTGCAAAAGCTGGCGAAACTTTCGCAGAGCCTAGAGTGCAAAAGTTACTGCAACAAAGTGCAAAAGTCGGCGGCGGCTTACACAAAACAGGCCGTCTGAAAAGTTTCAGACGGCCTGTTTAAGTTTATAAAAAAGCGCAAACCTTTTTATATCAAAAGTTTGCGCTTCAAATCTGGTGGAGGCGGGGGGAATCGAACCCCCGTCCGAAGGTCCTCTACAGAGCGTTCTACATACTTAGTTGTGTCTATTTAGAATCTCGTCCCCATCATGCCGACCAACAGGCCTTCAGGGAACCAGTTACCTTAAATCTCGTTTCCTGCCAAGTAACCCGACAGAAAACCAGTCAATGTAGAATGACGTTGCGGTAGCTTGCGCTACACAGCCCATTGACCAACTGCTGCAACGGCAGGCCTTAAGCGGCCAGTGCGTAAGTTTCGTCGTTTGCGACTATTTAGATTCAGTGTTTTACGGGAAATCTGAGACCCCGGTATGCCCGCATCTGCTTTGCAACCCCCGTCGAAACCAAGATCGCCCCCAGATAGGAAAAGTCGATTATACGCATGTCAGCGTGCTTTGCCAAGTTGCCGATTGATTGAAAAGGCCGTCTGAACAGCAGTTTGCTTTTTCAGACGGCCTGTTTGGCTTAGGTTTATTGATGGTAGTTTTGCAAGAAGCGTTTGAGTTTGTCCATGGCTTCTTCGATTTGATGAACGGGCGGCAGGGTAACGATACGGAAGTGGTCGGGGCGTATCCAGTTGAAGCCTGTGCCTTGGACGAACAAGACTTTTTCACGCACGAGCAAATCGTAGACGAATTTCATGTCGTCATGAATGCCGTACATTTCGGTATCGATTTTTGGGAACATATACATCGCGCCCATTGGTTTGACGCAGGAAACACCGGGGATTTGGTTGATCAGTTCCCATGCTTTATTGCGTTGTTCCAACAGGCGGCCGCCTGGCAGGATAAATTCGTTGATGCTTTGATAGCCGCCCAAGGCCGTCTGAATGGCGTGTTGCATCGGCGTATTGGCACACAGACGCATGGAAGAGAGCATGTCGAGGCCTTCGATATAGCCTTTGGCATGATGTTTCGGACCGTTGAGCACCATCCAGCCTTGGCGGAAACCGGCCACGCGGTAGGCTTTGGAGAGGCCGTTAAACGTAATGGTCAGCAAGTCGGGGGCGAGGGCGGCAATGTGATGGTGTACGGCACCATCATAAAGAATTTTGTCGTAAATTTCGTCGGCAAAAATAATCAGGCCGTGTTTACGCGCTAATTCGGCAATTTCCAGCAGGATTTCTTTGCTGTACACCGCGCCGGTAGGGTTGTTGGGGTTGATGATGACGATGGCTTTGGTTTTCGGCGTAATTTTGGCTTCTATATCGGCCAGATTCGGGAACCAGTCGTTTTCTTCGTCACACAAATAATGACGCACATTGCCACCGGCCAGTGTCGCGGCGGCGGTCCACAGTGGATAGTCAGGCGCAGGAATCAGGATTTCATCGCCGTCGTTAAGCAATGCCTGCATGGACATGGTAATCAGCTCGGACACGCCGTTGCCGATGTAAACGTCGTTGACGGTAACGTCGAGCAGTCCTTTGGTTTGATAGTAATGAACGATGGCTTTGCGTGCGGAATAAAGGCCTTTGGAGTCGCAATAGCCCTGCGCGGTCGGCAGGTTGCGGATCACGTCAACCAGAATTTCATCAGGCGCTTCAAAGCCGAACGGGGCAGGGTTGCCGATATTGAGCTTGAGGATTTTGTTGCCTTCTTCTTCCAGTTGCAGGGCTTTTTTATGAACCGGGCCGCGGATGTCGTAGCAAACGTGGTCCAGTTTTGATGATTTGGGGAATTTCTCCATGATGTGTGTTCCGTAAAATTGTAGACAATGGGATAAATGTACTCTTTTTGCGGGTAAATTAAAAGG
>NZ_JBQCXF010000071.1:0-12046 GCF_051956635.1 Neisseria sp. P0022.S010
ACAATGCGGCTAAACGCATTCAATTGGGTACAAACCTGACTCGCGGTTTGGGTGCCGGTGCAAATCCTGAAATCGGCCGCGCCGCTGCTCAAGAAGATCGCGAAGCCATCGAAGATGCCATCCGCGGTGCAAACATGCTGTTCATCACTACCGGTATGGGTGGTGGTACAGGTACCGGCTCTGCTCCTGTTGTGGCTGAAATCGCTAAAGAAATGGGTATTCTGACCGTTGCGGTTGTAACCCGTCCGTTTGCTTACGAAGGCAAACGCGTACACATCGCTCAAGCAGGTTTGGATCAGCTCAAAGAGCGCGTTGACTCCCTGATTATTATCCCGAACGACAAATTGATGACCGCCTTGGGCGAAGACGTGACCATGCGTGAAGCTTTCCGTGCGGCCGACAATGTACTGCGTGACGCGGTTGCCGGTATTTCCGAAGTGGTGACTTGCCCGAGCGACATGATCAACTTGGACTTCGCCGACGTAAAAACCGTGATGAGCAATCGCGGCATCGCCATGATGGGTTCAGGTTTCGCGCAAGGTATCGACCGTGCCCGTTTGGCTACCGATCAAGCTATCTCCAGCCCACTCTTGGATAATGTTACTTTGGATGGCGCACGCGGTGTATTGGTAAACATCACCACTGCTCCTGGCTGCCTGAAAATGTCTGAGTTCAACGAGATTATGCGCATCGTCAACCAAAATGCACACCCTGAAGTGGAATGCAAATTTGGTGCTGCCGAAGATGAGAGCATGAGCGAAGACGCTATCCGTATTACCATTATTGCTACCGGCTTGAAAGAAAACGGTACTGACAACCAACTGCGTGCTGCTGCCCGTACCCAACAATTGGTACGCGGTGCGGAAGAAGCGCCTCAAGCTCAAAGCCAAAGCAGTGCTGAAAGCCTGGTTCGTACCAACCGCAATATCCGTTCTATGAATCTGACTGCGGCTGATTTCAGCAACCAGTCTGTACTGGATGACTTTGAAATTCCGGCAATCTTGCGCCGTCAGCAACACACTCCTGAGAAATAATCAGGATAATGTATGAAAAGACCTGCCTTTAAGGCAGGTCTTTTTTATTGGCAAAATAAACTTAAGGCCGTCTGAAAATTTTCAGACAGCCTTGAGTTTTCAAATAAAGCAAATAACAAGCCTACCCTTTATTGAGAATTTGCTTGTTTTCGCCCTCGCGGCGCAATTCTTTAGGCAAGACAAATACAATGCTTTCTTCTGCGCCTTCTCCTTCACGTATGGTCTCATGTCCCCAGTCTTGAATGGTTTGTAAGACTTCTCGAACCAAGACTTCGGGAGCGGATGCGCCGGCAGTTACACCAACCTTGGTTTTGTTTTCAAACCATTCTTTTTTCAGATAGGAAGCATTATCGACCATATAGGCATCAACTCCGCGCAATGCGGCTACTTCACGCAAGCGGTTGCTGTTGGAAGAATTGGGCGAGCCGACAACAATCACGAGATCGCATTCTTCCGCCAATTCTTTAACGGCAGTTTGGCGGTTGGTTGTGGCGTAGCAGATGTCTTCTTTGTGCGGATTGCGGATATTGGGGAAGCGTTGATTCAAAGCTGCAATGATGTCTTTGGTTTCGTCCACCGATAAAGTGGTTTGGCTGACGTAGGCAAGCTTGTCAGGATTTTTGACGTTCAGCCCGGCTACATCTTCCACTGTCTCAACCAAAAACATTTTACCGGGGGGCAATTGTCCCATTGTGCCTTCTACTTCGACGTGGCCTTTGTGGCCGATCATAATGATTTCGTAATCTTGGGCATCGAGGCGGGCTACTTCTTTGTGGACTTTGGTTACCAAAGGACAGGTGGCATCAAAAACGCGGAAACCGCGTTGTGCCGCTTCTTCCTGTACGGCTTTGGATACGCCGTGAGCAGAGTAAATCAGCGTGGCACCCTTGGGTACATCCGCCAAGTCATCGACAAATACGGCACCTTTTGCCCGCAGATTGTCCACGACGAATTTGTTGTGAACGACCTCATGGCGGACGTAAATAGGCGCGCCGAATTCTTCGAGTGCACGTTCAACAATGCTGATGGCGCGGTCAACGCCGGCACAAAAGCCGCGGGGATTGGCAAGGATAATGGTTTTTTGAGTCATGTGTGTTTTCCGTTTTCAGACGGCCTTTGTGTCGTTTGAAGGTGTTTTTTTGTGCAGCAAACCATCTAATACCAAGCAAACCGCGCCAACGCAGATAAAGCTGTCGGCAATGTTAAATGCGGGATAGAACCAGTTTTGCCAATAGAAAAGCAGAAAATCGACAACGTGGCCGTGAATCAGACGGTCAACCACATTGCCAATTGCGCCGCCGATAATCATGGCTGCCCCCAGTTTGCCCCAGCGTCCAAACTCATCGCGCCAGATGGCACGGGCCAAATACAGGCTGATGACGACGGCCAGACCTAAAAAGAAGAATTTTTGCCAGCCGCCTTGGTCGGCCAAAAAGCTGAATGCCGCGCCTGGATTATAGGCAAGCGTCAGGTCAAAAAAGTCTGGAATGATATTGAGGCGTTCGCCTTCGGTAAAGTGTTTCAAGATTTCCCATTTGCTCAGTTGGTCAAGAATGATGGCAACGAGGGAAAGTAAGAAAAAGGGCGTTTTTGCAGTAGAGGATGAACTCATGTTTTCAGACGGTTTATGTAATAAAGGGCTTATTTTACCTGAAAGCAGGCAGGAAGTGTTTGCGATGGGGCCGTCTGAAAATAGAAACGCCGCCACTTGAATGTATCAAAGGGCGGCGTGGTAAGCATGTGCGGGCTTATTGGTTTTTAAGTAATGGGAAGCCCAGTTTCTCGCGGCTTTCAACGAATTTTTGAGCAACGATACGGCTCAGTGCACGAATGCGTCCGATGTAGGTTGCGCGTTCGGTAACGGAAATGGCACCGCGTGCATCCAAGAGGTTGAACGTGTGGCCGGCTTTGAGTACAAGCTCGTAAGCAGGCAGGGCAAGACTGGTGTCTTCAACTGCAAGCAGGCGTTTGGCTTGTTCTTCATAGTCGTTGAATTGGCGCAAGAGCCAATCGGCATCGCTGTATTCGAAGTTGTAGGTAGATTGTTCGACTTCGTTTTGATGATAAACGTCGCCGTAAGTGACGATGTTGCCATCAAGGGTTTTTGCCCAAACGAGGTCGTACACGTTTTCCACGCCTTGCAAATACATGGCGAGACGCTCGATACCGTAGGTGATTTCGCCGAGTACGGGGGAGCAGTCGATACCGCCTACTTGTTGGAAGTAGGTGAATTGGGTTACTTCCATGCCGTTGAGCCAAACTTCCCAACCCAAGCCCCAAGCGCCGAGAGTAGGGTTTTCCCAGTCGTCTTCGACAAAGCGGATGTCGTGTACTTTAGGGTCGATACCCAATTCACGCAGGGAGTCAAGGTAGAGGTCTTGAATATTGGCGGGAGCTGGTTTGAGCGCAACTTGGAATTGATAGTAGTGTTGCAGGCGGTTGGGGTTGTCGCCATAGCGGCCGTCTTTGGGGCGGCGGCTGGGTTGAACGTAAGCGGCAAACCAAGGCTCCGGGCCTAATGCACGCAGGCAGGTGGCAGGATGGGAAGTACCGGCACCGACTTCCATATCGAAAGGTTGGATAACGGTGCAGCCTTTGTCTGCCCAGTAGTTCTGTAATTTGAAAATAATTTGTTGGAAGGTGAGCATGGTGGATGGAATAGATTGGAATAAAGAGGGTATTTTACTGTTTTGAGCCTGTTTTGGATAGGCTGAAGGAAGCGGCGTAGGTTATTTGCTGTCCAATAGGTCTGAAAAAGGGTCGTCTTCTGAAGAAACGGTGTATTTTTCTTGCGCCCATTCGCCTAAATCAATGAGTTTACACCGTTTGCTGCAGAAAGGGCGGTAGGGGCTGTCGGTATTCCAAACGACTTCTTTGTGGCAGGTCGGACATTTTACAACAGGAGCGGTCATGCAGTTTCTTTCAGTGATTGTGCAATGGATTGATAGTATTGATGCAGGCGGAAAACCTTGATTTTTGCTTCTTCCAAGCTATGGGTATTGTCCAATATATCGTCGGCATGAAGCAATCTGTCAGATCGGGAAGCTTGGGTAGCCATGATTTGGCGCGTCTGTTCTTCTGAAAAACCATTGCGTTGGTGTACGCGTTCGATTTGGACGGATTCTGGAACATCTACAACTAAAATGCGGTCGGTTTCCGCTTTAAATGCCGGATTCTCAATTAAAAGCGGTACATCGACAATGCCGTAGGCAGAGGAAGCAAGTTTTTGTTTCTGCTGTTGGATTTTGTTTAAGATTAATGGCAGAAGCAGCTTTTCCAGTTGTTTTTTGGATTGAGGCCGTCTGAAAACTTCTTCCCGTAAAGCCGTACGATTCAGACGGCCTTTGCTGTCAAAAACCTCATCACCGAAAAGCTGGCGGATGGCTGGAAGCGCTTCGCCGTTTTCAGCGGTCAGTGAGCGACTGATGGCATCGGCATCGATAATGGGTACGCCAAGTTCGGCGAACATTTGGGCGACAGATGATTTGCCGCTGCCGATACCGCCGGTCAAGCCTATCCATAATGTCATTATCGGAATCCTGATTGTACGAGCCACCATTGTACCAGTTGGGTAATAGGTGCATTGCCAACCAAAATAATCCATCCTGCTACAGCAAGGCTGGGACCAAAAGCAAAATATTGACCTTTACCGACACGGGCGATGAGCGCGCCCACCAGCCCGACTAAGGCAGCCATGAAGATCAGAACAGGCAATATCCCTACGCCTAGCCATGCGCCGAGTGCGGCCAAAAGTTTGAAATCGCCATTGCCCATGCCGATTTTACCGGTCAGAAGTTTATAGACAGCGCATAAAGTATAAAGGCTCATATAGCCTGCGATTGCACCCCAAACGGCTGAATGAAGGGGTACGAATGTATCGTTCAGATTAAACAGCAGGCCGATCCAAATTAGGGGCTGAGTCAGGCTGTCGGGCAAATATTGCGTATCGGCATCGATAAAGGTCAGCGCAATCAATATGGCAGTCAGAATCAATCCGCCAATAGTTGCCCAGGACCAGCCGTATTGCCACGCGACAATACCGAATAAGACACCTGTCAGCAGCTCAATCAACGGATAGCGTATGCTGATATGGGTTTTGCAGGCGTGGCATTTCCCACCTAGAAAAACATAGCTTAGGATGGGTATATTTTGCCAAACTCTGATCGGACTTTCGCATTTTGGGCAGCGTGAATCCGGTTTACGCAGATTAAATGGCTGTTTTTCTTCGTCTGTCAGCTCGATGCCCAAATGCTCTTTGGAAAATTGTGTCCATTCACGCTCCATCATTATCGGCGTGCGATAAATGACGACGTTCAGAAAGCTACCAATCAGCAATCCCAAAATAACGGCTAAAGGAATGGCGAATGGCGCAAGAGCGGTAAAGGCGTCGATGGCAGAGTAAATACTATCAAGCATATCAACCTACGACATTACCCAAGTTAAACAACGGCAGATACATGGCAATCAGCAAGATACCGATGAGCGAACCCAATACCACCATGATGATAGGTTCCATCAAGGCAGACAATCGGGAGACGGAGTTGTCTACTTCATCTTCGTAGAATTCGGCTGCTTTGTTCAGCATATCGTCCAAAGAGCCTGACTCTTCGCCGATGGCCGCCATTTGGATCACCATATTGGGGAACATATCCGTGCTTTGCATACTGGATGTCAGCGACAGGCCTTGGGTTACCTTGGCGCGGATGTCTTGAGTGGCTTCTTCATAGAGAATATTGCCGGATGCGCCTGCAACTGAATCTAATACTTCCACCAAAGGAACGCCGGCCGCGAAGAGGGTAGAAGTCGTACGCGCCCAACGGGCAATGGTCGCTTTACGGACGATGGTACCGAAGATAGGCAACCTCAAAATCAAAGCATCGATTCGTTTTTGGAAGGTAGGCGATTTTTCATGGAGTTTGTACAGGCCGAAGGCGGAAGCAATCAAAAGGATAATCATAATCCAGCCGTAATCGACAAATAAATCGGACAAGTTCATGACGAGTTGGGTAAGGCCTGGCAGCTCTGCACCCATATTGGCATAAACTTCTTTAAAGGCAGGCAGTACAAACATCATCATAATGAAGATAAGCGCAATCGCCACCACGATAATGGCAATCGGGTAGGTCAGCGCGGTTTTAACCTTTTTCTTAATGGCTTGGGTTTTTTCTTTATAAACAGCCAGTTTGTCCAATAAGCTTTCCAGTACGCCGCCGGATTCGCCTGCGCTGACCAGGTTGCAATAGAAACGGTCGAAATATTTTGGATATTTGGAGAACGATTTGCCTAATGCGCTACCTTGTTCGACATCGGAGCGAATCTGCATCAGCATTTCGGTCATACTCGGATTGGAGTGGCCGCGAGCAACGATTTCAAAAGCCTGCATCAGCGGCAAGCCTGCCTTCATCATCGTTGCCAGTTGGCGCGTAAACACTGTGATGTCTTCTTGGGTAATGCGGCGTTTGCGTGCGGTTTTGACTTTGCTGATGCGCAAAGGACGAATGCCTCTGCGCTGGAGTTTTTTGCGTGCCTCTTCTTCATCTTTGGCAACTACTTCGCCGCGGACAAGACGTTCGGTCTCGATGTTTTTTCCTTCAAATGTAAAACGCTTACCTTTGCTTCTTGAACCGAACAGACTTCTTTTTTGCTCTGCTTGAGCCATGAGTTATCCCTTGTTAGTAAGAAATAAAGCGGACTGTTTCCCCGTGCCGCTTTATTGTAATTTTCGAAAATATGGCAGTTTAGTCATTGGTATGAGCAGTCACTTCTTCCAACGAAGTCAGGCCCTGCATGACTTTCATGAGGCCGGCGCGACGCAGGTCTACCATGCCTTCCTGATAGGCCATGTTCATGATATCAACTTCCGTACCGTTGTTCATAATGACTTTTTGCATTTCATCGCTGATCGGCATGACTTCATAAATACCGACGCGGCCTTTAAAGCCTTTGCCGCGGCAGCTGTCGCAACCAACCGGGCGGTAGAGCTTCCAATCTTGAGCCAAGTCCGCATCGGTAAAGCCGGCTTTCTTCAATGCCGGAACTGGCGGGCGCTCCACTTCGCGTTTGCAGTTTGGACACAGCCTGCGCAACAGCCTTTGCGCCATAATCAGGCTGACCGAGCTGGCGATGTTGAAAGGCGCCACACCCATGTTCAAAAGGCGGGACAGCGTGGCCGGTGCATTATTGGTATGCAGGGTAGAGAAAACCATGTGGCCGGTTTGGGCGGCTTTAATGGCGATGTCGGCGGTTTCCAAGTCGCGGATCTCGCCGACCATAATAATATCAGGATCTTGACGCAAGAAGGATCGGAGTGCGGTGGCAAACGTCAGGCCTTGTTTTTCATTGACGTTGACTTGGTTGACGCCCGGTAGGTTAATCTCGGCCGGATCCTCTGCTGTTGAAATGTTCACATCTTCCGTGTTCAAAATGCTCAGGCAGGTATAGAGCGAAACGGTTTTACCCGAGCCTGTCGGGCCGGTAACCAATACCATGCCGTAAGGACGGTTGATGGCCTCAAACAGCATTTCTTTTTGGAAAGGCTCTAAACCGAGCTGGTCGATATTGAGCGATGTACCATCAGAATTTAGGATACGCATCACCACTTTTTCGCCAAACAACGTCGGCAAAGTGCTGACACGGAAGTCAATCGGACGGCCATGTTTGTGGAAGGCAATTTGAATTCTGCCGTCTTGCGGAATACGTTTTTCAGAAATATCCAAACGCGCCATCACTTTGATGCGCGATGCCAACTGACCGCGTACGGCGACAGGCGGCTGTACGACTTCGCGCAACTGTCCGTCCACGCGGAAACGGACGCGTGCCATTTGTTCGTAGAATTCAAAGTGGATGTCCGATGCGCCTGCGTTTAGGGCATCGGATAAGGTTTTGTGGATGAATCGGGGGATAGGGCCGTCTTCAGCCTCTTCATTATCGATATAAAGTGATTGAGATTGCTGCGTTGCTTCATGTTCTTCGTTGATTTCTTTCAGAATGGTGGTTGAACGCTGACCCAACCATTCCAGCAAGGAGCTAAGTTGGTCATCGGGAACCACTACCAAATCAACACTTAAACCTGAAGAAAAAGCGATTTTTTGGAAGTTTTGGATTTGAGTCGGATCGGATACGGCAAAATAAACCTTGCGTCCGCGTTTGAAAATTGGAACGCAACGGTTTTGCACCATTTGCTCTTCCGTCAGAATGTCGCCGACTACATTATTGCGCGGATAGTAGTGTAAATCCAAAAGGGGATAGCTGAATACGCGCGCAACCAATTCGCCCAAGGCTTTAGGGGTGATGATGCCGTCTGAAAACAAGTCGGGCAGGATTTCTTTGCCCGATTGTAAAAGGCTGTTGTAATGTTCCGCTTGTTGATTTGAGATGGTTTGGCTTTGAACCAAAACACGCAATAATCCGACACTCATTTTATTTTCCGTTTCTTGTGCAGTTTTCCCTTTAATTTAGAGGAAAGCCGTATTATTTTATCATTATTATGATTAAAGCATATGGTTAATTATGCAAATCTGTTTAAGTTGCAAAGACATGCTTCTGCTTTAATTGTATTTTTCTTTCAGACGGCCATTATAAAGCAAGGAGAATAGGCGTTAAACTCAATATTTTGGGATGATGATGAAAAAACAACAATTTTGTCATATGAATCCAATCAATAACGAAATTATATTTCATGTTGCTATCGCTTGTCGGGAGACGGCAGAAAAGGTTGTTTTGATGGACAGACGGTTGGAACTGGAAATATGAAAAGGCCGTCTGAAACTGAGCAATCAGGTTTCAGACGGCCTTTTAGCTATTTAAATCCGATAGGATTGATTAGGCTTTGTTTTTCAGGCGGCCATGCAATTCCTGTACGCTGTACACGCCCAAGTGTTCGCGGCTTTTTGCGCCTTCGCTCATGGCTTCGCCGCCGGCGATGGTGGTGTATTGCGGTACGCGTTGGGTGAGGGAGGTGCGGCGGATGCTGTGGCTGTCGGTAACAGATTGCACTGTGCTGCCGACGGTGTTGACCACCAGTGCGATTTCACCGTTTTTAATGGCGTCCACGATGTGTGGGCGGCCTTCCTGCACTTTGTTGACCGCTTGCACGATGATGCCGTGTTCTTTCAAGTATTCGGCGGTGCCGCGTGTGGCGCAGACACCGTAGCCGAGTGCTTGGAAGTTTTGTGCGGTTTTGACGATGAGCGGTTTGTCTTCGTCGCGTACGGCAAGGAAGATTTTGCCGGTTGTGCTCAAGCGTTCGCCTGCGCCGAGTTGGGCTTTGAAGTAGGCTTCGCCGAAGCTTGCGCCTACGCCCATGACTTCGCCGGTAGAGCGCATTTCTGGGCCGAGAATGGTGTCCACACCCGGGAATTTGATGAATGGGAACACGGCTTCTTTAACGGCGTAGAAGTCCGGGATGACTTCTTTTTCTACGCCTTGCTCTTTCAGCGAAATGCCTGCCATTACGCGTGCGCCGACTTTGGCGAGCGGTACGCCGGTGGCTTTGGATACGAACGGTACGGTACGGCTGGCGCGTGGGTTTACTTCCAATACGAAGACCACGCCGTCTTGTACGGCAAACTGTACGTTCATCAGGCCGACCACGCCCAGTGCGTATGCCATGGCTTTGGTTTGACGGCGGATTTCGTCTTGAATCTCTTCGCTCAAAGAGTATGGAGGCAATGAACAGCCGGAGTCGCCGGAGTGGATACCTGCTTGTTCGACGTGTTGCATGATGCCGCCGATCACGACGTCTTGGCCGTCTGAAACGCAGTCTACGTCCACTTCGATGGCGTTGTTCAAGAAGAAGTCGAGTAATACGGGGCTGTCTTCGGAAACTTGTACGGCTTCGCGCATGTATTTTTGCAACTCTTCGGCAGAGTGAACAATCTGCATGGCGCGGCCGCCGAGTACGTAAGAAGGACGGACAACCAACGGATAACCGATTTCTTCGGCTTTAACGAGGGCTTCTTCTTCGTTGTGGGCGATGCGGTTAGGCGGTTGACGCAGACCTAAGTCGTTCAATACTTTTTGGAAGCGTTCGCGGTCTTCGGCGGCGTCGATGCTGTCGGCGGACGTGCCGATGATGTTCACGCCGTTTTCAACCAATGCGTTGGCGAGTTTGAGCGGGGTTTGGCCACCGTAATGCACAATCACGCCCCATGGGTTTTCGGTGCGGACGATTTCCAACACGTCTTCCAGCGTCAGCGGCTCGAAGTACAGGCGGTCGCTGGTGTCGAAGTCGGTGGACACGGTTTCAGGGTTGCAGTTGACCATGATGGTTTCAAAACCGGATTCGCGCAGGGCGAGTGCGGCATGAACGCAGCAGTAGTCAAATTCAATACCTTGGCCGATACGGTTTGGACCGCCACCGAGAATCATCACTTTTTTACGGTCGGAAGGACGGGATTCGCATTCTTCTTCGTAAGTGGAGTAGAGGTAGGCGGTTTCGGTGGCAAACTCGGCGGCACAGGTGTCGACGCGTTTGTAAACCGGATGCAGGTTCAGCGCGTAGCGGTGTTCGCGGACTTCTTTTTCGCTTACGTTCAACAATTGTGCCAAACGTTTGTCAGAGAAGCCTTTGCGTTTCAGACGGCGCAAAGCGGCATAATCCAAGTCTTGCAACTGGCCGTCTGAAACCGATTTTTCTTCTTTCACCAAGTCTTCGATTTGTGCCAAGAACCAAGGATCGATGGCGCAGATTTCGTGGATTTCTTCCAGTGTGAAGCCCGCGCGGAACGCATCGGCTACAAACAGCATGCGCTCAGGACCCGGGTTGGCCAGTTCGCGGCGGATTTCCGCTTTGTCGGAGCTTCTCGGATTGAAGCCGCACAATCCCGTTTCCAAGCCGCGCAGGGCTTTTTGGAAACTTTCCTGAATCGTGCGCCCCATCGCCATTACTTCGCCCACCGATTTCATCTGCGTGGTCAGGCGGTCGTCTGCGGCGGGGAATTTTTCAAACGCAAAACGCGGGATCTTGGTTACCACATAGTCGATGGAAGGCTCGAATGACGCGGGCGTACGGCCGCCGGTAATGTCGTTGCGCAACTCGTCCAACGTAAAGCCGACAGCCAGTTTGGCCGCTACTTTGGCAATCGGGAAGCCCGTTGCTTTAGATGCCAACGCGGAAGAACGGCTCACGCGCGGGTTCATCTCAATGACAATCATCTCGCCGTTTTCAGGGTTTACCGCAAACTGCACGTTTGAGCCGCCGGTATCCACGCCGATTTCGCGCAATACTGCCAACGAAGCATTACGCATGATTTGGTATTCTTTGTCGGTCAATGTTTGTGCAGGCGCAACAGTGATGGAGTCGCCGGTATGCACGCCCATCGGGTCGAAGTTTTCAATCGAGCAAATGATGATGCAGTTGTCGTTTTTATCGCGTACAACTTCCATTTCGTACTCTTTCCAGCCGAGAACGGATTGCTCAATCAGCAACTCATGAGTAGGCGACGCATCGAAACCGCGTTCGCAAATTGCCAAAAACTCGTCTTTATTGTAGGCAATGCCGCCGCCCGAACCACCCATCGTGAAAGAAGGACGAATCAGCGTCGGAAAGCCGACTTGTTCTTGCGCCGCCAAGGCTTCGTTCATTGTGTGGCAGACAAAAGATTTCGGGCAAGAGAGGCCGATTTTCTCCATCGCTTCCTTAAAGCGGCCACGGTCTTCCGCCTTGTCAATCGCGTCTTCGGTCGCACCGATCAGCTCGACGTTGTATTTCGCCAGCACGCCGTTGCGCGCCAAATCCAGCGCACAGTTCAGCGCGGTCTGGCCGCCCATCGTGGGCAGAATCGCATCAGGCCGCTCTTTGGCGATAATCTTCTCCACCGTCTGCCACATAATCGGCTCGATGTAGGTAACATCCGCCATTTCAGGGTCGGTCATAATTGTGGCAGGGTTGGAATTCACCAGAATGACTTTATAGCCTTCTTCACGCAAAGCCTTGCAGGCCTGTGCGCCCGAATAGTCAAATTCGCAGGCCTGACCGATAACGATAGGGCCGGCGCCGATGATAAGGATGG
>NZ_JBQCXF010000072.1:0-11910 GCF_051956635.1 Neisseria sp. P0022.S010
CGAATCATCATTTGCCCTGCTTTACGGGCGGCTTTGAAAGCGGTATTTAAAAACGGATTCATGGTTTTCTTCCTAATTCAGGTAAAATACGCCCTAATGCGCCGAACAAGGCACACAAGAGGCTGTTTATCGTTTCCGATGCTGTTAAAGAACATTTCAGACGGCATGGAAAAAGGCCGTCTGAAAACAAAAAGATGGCGCATTATACCTGATTCCCGTACAAACAGAAAACAAAACATGACTTCCGAAAAACCCGCCCTGCCCGCTTATCTGGACAACATCCGCATCATCCTCACGCGCACCAGCCATCCCGCCAATATCGGTTCCGCCGCGCGCGCCATGAAAACAATGGGCCTGCACAAATTGACCATCGTCGCCCCTAATCTGATGGCAACGCCGATGACGGAAAATCCGCCCGCATTCGATCCGGAGCATCCGCAATCGTTTAAATTACCGGAAGAAAGTTTCATCCTCGCTTCCGGCGCGGCAGACGTTTTGGAAAATGCCACCATTGCCGCCTCTTTGGACGAAGCCCTTGCCTACACCACCATCGCCTGCGCCCTGACCAGCCGCCGCCGCGAAATCACCGCGCCGCTGCAAACCCCGCGCGACTTGGTGCCCGAATTACTGCATGCTGCCAACCGCGGCGAGAAAGTGGCGCTGGTTTTCGGCAACGAAACTTTCGGCTTAAGCATCGAAGAAGTCCAAGCCTGCAACCGATTGATGACCATCAACGGCAATCCCGACTATTTCTCGCTCAACCTTGCCCAAGCCGTGCAGGTCGTGTGTTATGAAATCTTCAGCCAAACCGATTCGCCCATGACCCATCTTCAACAGGAAGACCACGCCGCGACCCACGAGCAAATCAAAGGCATGGTCACCCACATGGAAAGCGTGATGAACGACATCGGCTTTTTCAACCGCCGCAACGGCGAGCGCCTGATGCGCCGTATGCAGAGCCTGTTCGGACGTGCCAATACGCAAACCGAAGACATCGATATCCTGCGCGGTTTTTTCAATACCGTCAGCCACCGTATCCATAAAAAAGACTGATTTAAGGCCGTCTGAAAACGTTACAAGCTTTTCAGACGGCATGACTGATATTCGGATAAGCATGAATTACGCCCTAGACGCATTATGGTGGAAACTCACCAGCCAACCCGTCCGCGACCTCGCCTCGCTGCTGACTGCGCCGCCTTTGTGGCAAAGCGGTTGCGAATTGAGCGTGCGCGAACTACTGGGGGAACACGGTTTCCGCTATCTTTTGGCATTGGACGCCGATCCCACGCCGCTGAAGGAACACCTCGCCCAACGCGCCCCGTTCGGCCACCGGCTCGGCATTTATGCCGAAGAGCTGTTGGCTTTCTGGTTTGCCAACGCGCCGCACGCCAAACTGCACGCATACAATCTGCCCGTTTTTTCAGACGGCCAAACTTTGGGGGCTGCGGATTTTGTCGCTTCCCTCAACCAACAGCCCTACCATATCGAGCTGGCGTGTAAATACTACGGCGGAGACCAAGTGCAAAACCTACGCGGCCTCAATCCTAAAGACACGCTGACGGATAAAGCCGCCAAACTGGTGCAGCAATCCCAGCTGCTGCATACGCCGCAAGGCAAAGCAACCTTAACCGCACAAGGCCTGCCGGAGAATCCGCTTCCTGCATCCATCGTGCGCGGCATCGGATTTTTCCCACAAGGTTTCCATGCTTTTGAGCCGCCTCTTAATCCATACGGTTGGCGCGGCATCTATATTCAAGATTGGTCGAAATACGGGTTTGAACGCCAAGAAGCACGCTACCATTTGCTTGACCGTATGGCCTACCTCGCGCCTGCTCGTGTCGCCGAAACCGAAACATTGAACGAAACCGAAATCCGCCGTATCGACCAAGGCTTGATTGCCGTTTTGGAATTACGGCCGGACGGCTTTTGGCACGAAATCGAACGCATCATGAAGGCCGTCTGAAACCATTTACCCACTTAAGAGAACCCATTACATTATGAACGCCGCACAACTCGACCATACCGCCAAAGTTTTGGCTGAAATGCTGACTTTCAAACAGCCTTCCGATGCCGTCCTCTCCGCCTATTTCCGCGAACACAAAAAGCTCGGCCGCCAAGACCGCCACGAAATCGCCGAAACAGCCTTTGCCGCGCTGCGCCACTATCAAAAAATCAGCACTGCCCTGCGCCGTCCGCACGCGCAACCGCGCAAAGCCGCACTTGCCGCACTGGTTCTCGGCAGAAGCACCAACATCAGCCAAATCAAAGACCTGCTTGATGAAGAAGAAACAGAGTTCCTCGGCAATTTGAAAGCCCGTAAAACCGAGTTTTCAGACGGCCTGAATACCGCCGCAGAATTGCCGCAATGGCTGGTGGAACAACTGCAACAGCATTGGAGCGAAGAAGAAATCCTCGCCTTCGGCCGCAGCATCAACCAACCTGCCCCGCTCGACATCCGCGTCAATACTTTGAAAGGCAAACGCGATAAAGTGCTGCCTCTGTTGCAAGCCGAAAGTGCCGATGCAGAAGCCACACCTTATTCACCTTGGGGCATCCGCCTGAAAAACAAAATCGCGCTTAACAAACACGAACTGTTTTTGGACGGTACGCTGGAAGTCCAAGACGAAGGCAGCCAGCTGCTCGCCTTATTGGTGGGCGCAAAACGTGGCGAAATCATTGTCGATTTCTGTGCCGGAGCCGGCGGTAAAACCTTGGCTGTCGGCGCACAAATGGCCAACAAAGGCAGAATCTACGCCTTCGACATTGCCGAAAAACGCCTTGCCAACCTCAAACCGCGCATGACCCGCGCCGGACTGACCAATATCCACCCCGAACGCATCAGCAGCGAACACGACACCCGCATCGCCCGACTGGCAGGTAAAGCAGACCGTGTGTTGGTGGACGCCCCTTGCTCCGGTTTGGGTACTTTACGCCGCAATCCCGACCTCAAATACCGCCAATCCGCCGAGACCGTGGCCAACCTTTTAGAACAGCAACACAGCATCCTCGATGCCGCCTCAAAATTGGTGAAACCGCAAGGCCGTTTGGTGTACGCCACTTGCAGCGTATTGCCGGAAGAAAATGAGTTGCAAGTCGAACGTTTCCTGTCCGAACACCCCGAATTTGAACTCGTCAACTGCGCCGAACTGCTGCAAAGCCTGAAGATTGATTTGGATACCGGAAAATACCTGCGCCTCAACTCCGGAGAACACCAAACCGACGGCTTTTTTGCCACTGTATTGCAACGCAAGGATTAAGATTGAAAAAGGCCGTCTGAAATCCTTTCAGACGGCCTTTTTGATAGATTTTTTACATTAAAATCATTAAATACGATAGTCGCGCTCTGCAATAATATACTTTAAGGCATGTATCTCGACCTTTTATCAGAATATTGTGAAAAGCTGGAAAAAATGCTTTATGCTTTGTAAATGTATGCGTTCTCGTTCAAAATTCGCCCGGTCATGCCTCAGGCGATACCCGATACAGACAACGATAATATATAAATCATTTGGTTAAAAATCATGTCGCATAGTTATTCTTCCCCCACAAAGCCCCGTTTCTTGTCATCGGCCGTTGCCGTTGCCTGCTGTCTGTTGCCGTTTCAGACGGCCTCTGCATACAGCCTGCAAGACATCCTCAGGGACGCTTTAGTCAGCGACCCGATTGTGCGTGAAGCCAAAGCCACTCAAGAAGCAGCGCAAAGCACGACCAAAGCCACGCGTGCGCGTCATTATCCTGTCGTGACCCTGACCGGCACGAAAGTGCTGGCGCAACACAATAAATATTCCAGCAACGATATGAAAGACGGTGTTGGCGTGCGCGGCAGCGTGAACATCTACTCATGGGGTGCAATTGAAGCCGCCGTCCGCCGCGACCGCAGCCGCGAAGAATACTATCAACACAAATACACCGAAAGCCAAGAGCAGCTGGGCAGCGATATTGGTCGCCTTTATCTGAGCGCATTGCGTGCAAAAGAAACCCTGATCCTCAACGAACAGACTTTGGCGCGCCACAATAAGCTCTTAAAAGACTTAGACACCATCGTCAAATATGATGCCGGCCGCCGTTCCGAGCTGATTGAAGCGCGCGCGCGCCAGCTGCAAGTGGCCAACATTATCGCCCAACAACGCCGCACCATGGATTTGGCGCTAAGCCGCCTGTCCCGCTATACCTCGCGCCAACTGACTGCCAACGATTTGGAAGATCCGTTTAAAAACGACACGGCAAAATCCATCACCGAACGCTTCAACAACCCCAACCGCAACAATAATCCGTCCTATCAGGCGCAATTAGCCGAGCGCGACAGCGTCCGTGCCGATTTGGACGCCTCCAAAGCCGAACGCCTGCCTGCCCTCAATTTGGAAGGCAGTGCGACGCGCAACACCAGACAGCTTTATTTAAACGTCGCATGGAATGTTCTGGATATTGCCGCAAGACACAATGTAGAGCGCAATGCCAAATCATTGATTGCCGCAGAAGCCAAGTCCGAACAAATCCTGCGCGACATGAACGAACGCGTTCAAACTTCCGCCATCGATATGCAGGAAAGCGAACAGCGTACCGCGCTGACGGCGCAACACATCGCCGCCCAAAAAGAAGTCATCAAAGTGTACGAATTGCAGTTTAAAATCGCCCGACGTACGCTGACCGACGTTTTGAGCGCATACAGCGAGTTATCCTCCATCGAACAGGATTACGTTGCCGCCCGCAACGATTTCCGCGATGCGGCGCTCGACTATTTAAATACCCAGGCCAAGATCTCCGCTTGGGTAGGTTTGGCACAAAAATAAAGCCATATCCGCCGGTTAAACCAAAAACATTACGCGAAAAAATATGAAAGCCATTATTGAACACATCGTTTTAGTGACCCGCCTTTTGGGTGCGCCCGTATCCGAAGCCGCTTTGTCCGCCGAAGTCGTGCGCGACAAAAAGCTCAAGGTCAACTATCACTCACTGGTCGAAGTCCTGCGCAGCCACGGCTTTGAAAATACCTTATCCAAACGCAATTTGGAAGACATCCCCTCGCTCGCCGTGCCGGTCATGATTATCCTGCACAACGAAGAGGCAGCGGTTATCACCCAAATCGAAGGCTCCGGCCAAGAGCGCAAATACCATATCCGCCAGGTTGACGGTTTGGAACAAGAACTCAGCCACGAGCAGCTCTCCGGCCTGTATTTGGGTTACTGCTGGTTTATCAAACCTAAAATGGCTACCGATATGCGCTCGGAACTGCCTGAATACCATCTGCCCAAAGCATGGTTTTGGAAAGTTATTTGGCGTTTCCGCAGCTACTACTACCAAGTCATTTTGGCCACCATCATCATCAACTTCCTTGCGCTCGTCAGCTCCCTGTATGTGATGAACGTGTACGACCGCGTGATTCCCAACCAGGCCTATGAAACCTTGTGGGTATTGAGCATCGGCGTGGTCTTGGCGATTTTGTTTGAATTTGCCGCCAAGATGATTCGCGGCCACTTGACCGATATTGCCGGTAAAAAAGCCGATTTGATCATCAGCTCCGCCCTGTTCCGCCGCGTGATGGCATTGCGTCTGGCAGACCGTCCTGCTTCTTCCGGTTCATACGCCAGCAACCTGCGCGAATTTGAAGCCGTGCGCGAGTTCATGACCAGTGCCAGCTTGTTGACTATTGTCGACTTGCCTTTCCTGTTGCTGTTTATCTTCGTGATTTCCATGGTCGGCGGCAAACTGGCACTTGTTCCCCTGACCATCATTCCAATTGTCGTGATTGTCGGTTTTGTCGTACAACGCCCGCTCTCTCGCCACATCAACGAATCGATGAAAGAAGGTTCGCAACGTTCCGGCCTTGCCGTTGAAGCCATCGAAGGCATCGAAACCCTGAAAACCAACAACGCCACATCTTGGGCGCAACAACGTTGGGACGAATACACCGCTAAAACTTCCGCTTCTTCCATCAAAGTCAAAGACACCAGCAACTTCATGGTCAACTTCGCCGTTGCCATGCAGCAGCTCAATACCGTCTTTTTGGTCGTCGTCGGTACCTATCTGATTCATGCCGACAACCATGCGGAACGCATCACCATGGGTGCATTGATTGCCTCCGTGATTCTGTCCGGCCGCGCCTTGGCGCCGTTGGCACAAATCGCCGGTCTGGCGACCCGCTTCCAACAGGCCAAACTTGCCCTCAAAGGCGTAAACGATATCGTTACCCGCCCTATCGAGCGCAATCCGGAACGCAAATACATTACTTTAGACAACGTTCAAGGCAGTATTACCTTTGAAAACGTATCGTTCAAATATCAAGCCGACAACAACAGCGCCGTCGAAGATTTGCGCCTGACCATCAAACCGGGCGAAAAAGTCGGTATTTTGGGCCGCATCGGCAGCGGTAAAAGCACCATGCTCAAACTGGCCAGCGGTCTGTACGACACTGAAAAAGGCAACGTTACCCTTGACGGAGTCGATATGCGCCAGCTTGACCCCAACTTCCTGCGCGATCAAGTCCTGCTGCTGAGCCAATCGCCACGCCTGTTCCTCGGCACATTGCGTGAAAACATGGACTTGGCACGTACCGGCAGCTACTCTACCGACCAAGACTTACTGACTGCGCTCAACCGTTTCGGCCTCGACAAAATCATCCGCAACCATCCGCGTGGTTTGGATATGCCTTTGGGTGAAGACGGTTTGGGCTTATCCGGCGGTCAAAAACAAATCATCGCCCTGGCGCGCATGACCTTGCGCAACCCGAGAGTCGTCTTGCTGGACGAGCCGACCACCAGCCTGGATCAAGCCACTGAGCGTATGGCGCTCAATGCCATTGCCCAATGGGGCCGCAACCGCACCATGCTTTTGGTGACCCACCGTCCGCAAGTGCTGCAAATCGTCAACCGAATCATTGTGATGGATAATGGCAAAGTCGTGATGGACGGCCCGCGTGATCTGGTATTGCAAAAACTCATGCAAAACGAACAGGCCAAAGCAGCCAACGTCAAACAACAGCAACAAGCTGCTGCAGTCAAACAGCAGCAACAACAAGCTGCCGCCGCCCCTCAATCGGCAGCACAATAAAGCAAAAGGCCGTCTGAAACCTACTTACCCTTTCAGACGGCCTGCCCTAATGGTTAAAATCCACCAAACACAATAAAGATACACGATTATGAGCCGCGAAAACAACGTCAAATCCAAAGACCTACACCTCATCAACGACCTCAATGCCGCCCTTCAAAAAGAAAAACACAGCGGCCAATTTTGGGTCATCATCCTATTCTTCCTTTTCCTGATTGTCTTCGTCGTCTGGGCATACAACAGCCCTGTCGAAGAAGTGACCCGCGGCAACGGCAATATCATTCCCAGCAGCCGTGAGCAAGTAATCCAAAGCCTCGACCCCGGCATCGTAACCGAAATCATGGTTAAAGAAGGCGACATGGTCGAGAAAGATCAGATTCTGATAAAACTCGACGACACGCGCAGCTCTGCCGTTTTACGAGAAAGCGAAGCCAAAGTCGAAAACCTCGAAGCCACTATTGCCCGTCTTAAAGCCGAAGCCTACGGCATCAAGCTCTCCTTCCCTGACAGCGTGGACCCTGAGCTTCGCCGTCGCGAAATTGCCGCCTACAAAGCACGCCGTCAAGCCATGACCGACGCTGTCAGCGGCCTCTCCCAAAGCAAGGCCGCGCTTGACCGCGAAATCGCCATTACCGCACCTATGGTTGCCGAAGGCGTGGTTTCCGAAGTCGAACTTTTAAGAATGCGCCGCGATTCCGCAGACTTGGCCACCCAAATCTCCGAACGCCGCAACCGCTACAAAGCCGATGCCAACAACGAACTCTTGCAAGCCGAATCCGAGCTGGCGCAATCCAAAGAAAACGTTGCCATGCGTGCCGATCCGGTTGAACGCTCGCAAATCCGTGCGCCTATGCGCGGCATCGTCAAAGGCATAAAAGTCACCACCATCGGCGGCGTTGTGAATGCAGGCGAAGACATCATGCAAATCATCCCCGTTGACGACAAACTGCTGGTCGAAGCCTATATCCGTCCGCAAGACATCGCCTTTATCCGCGCAGGCCAACCTGCATTGGTTAAAGTCAGTGCCTATGACTACTCCATCTACGGCGGTTTGGAAGGCAAAGTTACCCTCGTCGGCGCCGATACCGTCAGCAACTCCATGCAAAACCGTGCCAACGACTTGAAACTTGACCCGAACCAAGTCTATTACCGTGTTCTCGTCCAAACTGAAAACAACTCCCTGAAAGACAAAAACGGCAAACCTATGCCGATTATTCCGGGCATGGTTGCAACGGTGGACATCAAAACCGGTGAAAAAACCATCTTCCAATACCTGATCAAACCAATTACGCGTATGAAACAAGCGTTAAGCGAACGCTAATCGATAAAACGATAAAAGGCCGTCTGAATATTTTCAGACGGCCTTTTATACCCAATAATCCTTACAAAACAACGGTCGAATAAGAGCCAACAACTTTCACGAAGGAAGCGCGTTCGCCCAAAAGCTGCAAGGCTTTTTGGACATTTTCATCGCTTTGATGGCCTTCGATATCGATGAAGAACAGGTATTCCCACAAAACCGATTTGCTTGGGCGGCTTTCAAATTTGGTCATGGAAATGCCCAACTCGGTGAAGGGTTGCAACAAGGAAGTAACGGCACCGGCACGGTTGGGCGCAGATACGACCAAAGAGGTTTTGTCGTTGCCGCTGCGGCCGGTTTCTTGATGACCCATCACCAAGAAGCGCGTGGTGTTGTTCGGTTCGTCTTCGATGCACTCGGCGGCAAAACTCAACTGATAAATTTCCGCGGCGATACGTCCGGCAATGGCAGCCACATTCGGGCTGTCAGATTCGGCAACCAAACGCGCTGCTTCGGCATTGCTGGCTACGGCGATACGCTCGGCATTGGGCAGGTTGCGGCCGAGCCAGTCGTTGCATTGTGCCAAGGCTTGGGCATGGGCGAAAACTTTGGTAATGCCGCCGATTTCATGGCTGTCTTTACACAACAGGTTGTGATGAATGCGGACAACCACTTCGCCGCAGGCTTTCAACGCAGTTACGGCCAGCAAGTCTAAAGTACGCCCCACCGAGCCCTCGGTCGAATTTTCTACCGGCGCCACCAAATAATCGGCTTGACGCGTTTCAACTTGTTTGAAGCAGTTGTCGATGGTGGTACACGCCATGGTGTGTGCGGCGTGGCCGAAATGTTTGATGGCGGCTTGCTGGGTGAATGTTCCCTTCGGGCCCAAATAGGCAATCGTCAGCGGACGTTCTACCGCTAAACACTCGCTCATAATCTCGCGAAACAGCCGGGTGACCGATTCATCCGGCAAAGGGCCGTGGTTCAAATCCTGAATCCGGCGTAAAACGGCCACTTCCCGCTCAGGACGGTACACCGCGCCTGTCCCTTTCAATTCGCCGATAGCATGCGCATGACCGGCGCGCTCATTGAGCAAACGGAGGATTTCCGCATCGATGCCGTCGATGGCATTGCGGTGCGGCAATAATTGTTCGTCTATGGATAAAGGCATAAGCTGTCTCGCAATTTTGTGAGGGATATTTTCATTTTAACATTAAAGGCCGTCTGAATTCCGTTTTCAGACGGCCTCAACACTATCTTTATCTAACTTTATCGTCTATCAGGTTTGCAAACGCCGCCAATTCCATCATAATTAAGCCTTTTGAACGACAAGGCCTATTCCATGCACTCAAACGGACTGTATACCCGTTTTCTGCCCGATGAAGAAGCAACCCTGAAACTGGGTGAAGAATGGAGCAAGCAGCTTTCCGCTCCACTGACCATCTACCTTGAAGGCGGGCTGGGTGCAGGCAAAACCACGCTGACACGCGGGATTTTGCGCAGACTGGGTCATACGGGCGCAGTCAAAAGCCCAACTTACACCATTGTCGAATCTTATCCGCTGGATACATTCACCCTCCACCATTTCGACCTCTACCGCTTTACCATGCCCGAGGAATGGGAAGATGCCGGTTTGGACGAATTGTTTGCGCCTGACAGCATCTGCCTCATCGAATGGCCGCAGCAAGGCGGGGAATTCACGCCTCCGGCAGACATTACCATTACATTGACGTACACCGATAAGGGCAGAACCTGCACCTTTTCCGCCCACACAAACCAAGGCCGAAAAAGTTTAGAATCATGGTCAAATTAACTAGAAGACACATTCTCCGTCAAGGCACAGGACTATTTCTCACCCTCACGCCCGTTGGTGCCGCATTGGCCAAACCGGCCTCTCCTGCGCAATTCCTTGCCGTCCGCATTTGGCCGGCGCACGCCTACACACGCGTTACCCTTGAGAGCAACCACTCGATGAAATACCAACATTTTATGTTGGACAACCCCAGCCGGTTGGTCGTGGATATTCAAGGAGCGGAAATCAACAGCGTCCTGCAAGGCATTTCCAGCAAAGTACTGTCTAATGACCCTTTTATCCGCAGCATTCGCGCCGGTCAAAATACGCCCAACACCGTGCGTATCGTTATCGACCTCAAACAAAGCACCCATCCGCAAGTCTTTGCACTCGCCCCCGTCGGCAACTTCAGAAACCGCTTGGTTATCGACCTTTATCCGCACGGCGCAGATGCCAACGACCCGATGATGGCCTTGCTCAACGGCAATATCCCCAAACAACGTCCGAATACCAATATCGCATACGACACCCCTGCCCCTAAAAGCAATCGCGGCAGCGGCGGCAACCGCCGTCCTGTGATTATGATCGACCCCGGTCATGGCGGCGAAGACCCTGGCGCAATCGGCCCGAGCGGCCTCAAAGAAAAAAACGTCGTACTCTCCATCGCCCGCGAAACCAAAAAACGCCTCGAAGCCTTGGGTTACAACGTATTCATGACGCGCAACGAAGACATCTTTATCCCATTGGGCGTACGCGTTGCCAAAGGCCGTGCACGCAATGCAGACGTATTCGTCTCCATCCACGCCGATGCCTTTACCAGCCCGTCCGCTCGCGGTACCGGCGTATATATGCTCAATACCAAAGGCGCGACCAGCTCGGCGGCAAAATTCCTTGCCCAAACCCAAAACAACGCCGACGCCATCGGCGGCGTACAAACCAGCGGCAACCCCAATGTCGACAACGCCATTTTGGACATGACCCAAACCGCGACCCTGCGCGACAGCCGCAAGCTCGGCCATTCCGTCCTGACCGAATTAGGCAAACTCAACCAACTGCACAAAGGCCGCGTTGACGAGGCTAACTTTGCCGTTCTCCGCGCGCCGGATGTTCCGTCCATTCTGGTGGAAACCGCCTTCCTCTCCAACCCTACCGAAGAGCGACTGCTCGGCAGCGAGTCCTTCCGACAACAATGCGCCCAAGCCATTGCCACCGGTATTCAAAAATACATCAATACCGCCGTTTTACGACGCGGTTAAATGGCTTGATGAAACAAAGGCCGTCTGAAAATTTTTCAGACGGCCTTATCTTTTCAAGCAATCTATTTAACCGCACTTCCCTACCGCAGCCGGATACACCGATACTTTTGTCTGCGTCAATGCAAACAGGTTTTCCAACTGCGTTTGCGCCTGACGGTTGGCATGTTCCAAAATCTCAGCCTTACACGCGCTTTGCAATACCTGCCGTCTCGCCTCTTCCTGCACCGTCTTAAATACCGACTTATCCATAGGCAGCAAATTGAACGAGCCGGTCTGAATATCGTACACTTCGATATTTTCCAAATCCACGCTCAAGATTTCCACCGCCGGCAGGCTGATCAATACCTTGTCGTCCACAATATTGACATTGTCCGCGCCTAACTTATCCAAATCCAAACCGGCCAACACCTTACCGCGCACAATAAAAATACCGCTTTGCGAATCCTGCCACAGCCTGCGCCAATCCCCTTTTTTCTCCGTACGGATAATCGTATCGATATAAAATGCCGTACTTTCCA
>NZ_JBQCXF010000073.1:0-11722 GCF_051956635.1 Neisseria sp. P0022.S010
GGCCTAAGATACAATCGGCTTTTTTGCTTTGGATTTATGCCATGCTGTATGTGTTTGTTCGTGATATGTGGGATGTTTTGCGTTTGCGCTATCGTTCGCCGGAGACGTATTTGTATTCGCCTTTGGTGATGGCGGCGGTGTTGCTGCTGTTGGGCGTGGTGAACGCGGCCAACATGTCGCCTTTGTTTGGCAGCGGCGCGGCAGCGGTGTGCCTGTCGGTGATTTTGGTGATGGTGAAATGGTTGGTGTTGAGCCGCTCGATGCGCAAGGTGCTGCATTATTACGGTGCGCCCCGGCTGCCTTTGTGGGGCTTTATTTTGGTGTCTGAGGCTTTGCTGCTGCCGCTGTTGCTGGTGTTGTATGTGCCGGCGTTGGCTGTGTTTGCGCTGTTGTGGCAGGCTTGGGTGTTTGTGGTGCAGGTACGCGGTTTGATGTGGATGGGGAATGTGACGGTAGGCCGTGTTTTAGTGGGTTATGTGTTGTATGGTATCGGCATGTTGTGCGTGGGTACGGTGATTTTGATGTTGTTTATTAACGCCGGTTGGTTGGATATGGAAATGTTAAAACAAAACCTGCAGGCGGTGATGTCTGCCCGTCAATAATCAATGAAATTTGGAAGGCCGTCTGAAATGTTCGGACGGCCTTTGTTTTATGTGTTTGTTTCGTGGTCTTGCAGGATTTTTTGATAGACGGGGTCGGGGAGGTAGCGGCCTATCATGTCGCGCCAGCCTTGGGGGCCGACCAGGCCTTTGACCATGGTGGAGGATACTTCGGCGATTTCGCGCGGCGGCATCAGGAAGACGGTGGAGATTTCGGGGGCGATGTCGCTGTTGATGTAGCGCATCGAGCGTTCGTATTCGTAGTCGGCGGCGGAACGGATGCCGCGGACGATAAAATTGGCTTTAGCTTCGCGGGCGTAATCGACCAAAAAGCGGTTTTCAAACACGCTGATGCGGACGTTGGGGAAAGAGTGGGTAATGGCATCGAGCATGGCGCGGCGTTCTTCTATGGTGTAGGTACTGCGCTTTTCGGGATTGGTGCCGATGGCGACGATGAGTTCGTCAAAGAGGGATTGGGCTTCCTGTATCATCCACAGGTGGCCGAGGGTGGGTGGGTCGAAGCTGCCTGCGTACACGGCACGGCGCGGAGTGGTCGTGGTCATTTTGGGTTGGGAATGGGGGTTGTGTGGCGTTCAGGATAGGGGAGTTTGCCGGTGATGTCAAAAATCAAAAAAGGCCGTCTGAATTTCAGACGGCCTTTGCGGCTTGATCAGTCGTCACCGCTGAGAGAGATGAGGATTCTCAAGAGGCTGCTGAAAATGTTGTAGATGGAGATGAAGATGGTCAGCGCTGCGCTGATGTGGCTGTCTTCGCCGCCGTCGATGACGGTACGCACCTGCCACATAATCATCAGGGAACTGAAGACAACGAAGCCGGCCGCGATGGTCAGGCTCAGGGCAGGGATGTTGAGGAAGATGTTGGCCACAACGGCAATCATGAGCACGATGGCGCCGGCACCGAGGAAGCTGCCGAGTTTGTTCATGTTCATTGTGGTGCGGCGTGCCATGGCGGACATGGTGAAGAATACGCCGGCGGTCATGGCGGCGGCCGTACCGACGATTTGCGCGCCGTTGTTAATCGCCAGGGCGTATTGCAGCATAGGGCTGATGGCAAGGCCCATGCCGAAAGTGAAGATCATCAACAGGGCGACGCCGACGTTGCTGTAACGGTTTTTCTCGATCAGGAAGGTCATGCCGTAGAAGAAGCCGAAGAAGGCGGCCAGGGCAACCCAGTATGAACCGAACATGGCGAAAATGTTAAAGCCTGTTTTGGCGGAAAAGAACGCGCCGGCAATGGCAGGAATGAAAGACAGGCCGAGCAGGCGGTAGGTTTTTTGCAGGACGGTATTTTTGGCAACCGAGCCTTGCGAGGTATAGTCGTAAACGTCGTTTTGCATGGCGTTTGCTCCAGTGTGGATTGAAAATGAATGAAATTTGGATTTTAACAGAAAATCATGGGTTTGTATGATTTATCTGTTCTATTTGCCTAATATGCGGGGCAATCGGGAATTTTAAAGGCCGTCTGAAAATCGGGTTTCAGACGGCCTTGGCTTTTCAATGCTTATTTAGGCTCTTGCGGAACGTAGCCTTGTACGGCATCTGCTCCGTCGCCGAAGAAGTATTGTTCCATCTGCTGGGCGAGGTATTCGCGTGCGCGCGGATCGGCAAGGCTTAGACGGTTTTCGTTGATCAGCATGGTTTGGTGGCGGGTCCAAGCCATCCATGCTTCTTTGGAAACGTTTTCGAAGATGCGTTTGCCCAGTTCGTTGGGCAGCGGCGGAAATTTCATGCCTTCGGCTTCTTTGCCGAGTTTGACGCAGTGAACCATACGGGTCATGGCGGTTTCCTTATGATGGGTTGCAAAGTTGGTATTTTAGCCGATTGCACGGATAGGGGAAAGCGTGGCTTTCAGACGGCCTGAAAGCTTGCTATGATGGTCTTTTCTGTTTATTCAGGCAAAGATTATGAACCGCCTTGATACTGCCCGCCGTTATTCCCTTTTTCTCGCCCGTAATCTTGATTCCGGCAAACTCAAGCCCGAAATTTTCCTGCCTATGCTGGACAAGGCGTTGACCGAAGCTGATTTTCAAGCTTTTGCCGATTGGGACAAAATCCGTGCGGAAGAAAACGAGGAAGAATTAGCGCGGCAGTTGCGCGAGTTGCGCCGTTATGTCGTGTCGCAGATTATCGTGCGCGATATCAACCGCATCAGTGATTTGAACGAAGTAACCCGCACAATTACGCTGTTTGCCGATTTTGCCGTCAATACCGCGTTGAACTTTTCCTACGCCTATTATCGGGATATGTACGGTACGCCGATCGGGCGTTATACGAAATCGCCGCAGCATTTGAGCGTGGTGGCGATGGGTAAGGCGGGCGGCTATGAGTTGAATGTGTCTTCCGACATCGATTTGATTTTCATCTATCCCGAATCGGGCGACACCGACGGCAGGCGCGAACGGGGCAATCAGGAGTTTTTCACCAAAGTCGGGCAGAAACTGATTGCATTGTTGAACGACATTACCGCCGACGGGCAGGTGTTCCGCGTCGATATGCGGCTGCGGCCGGACGGCGATTCGGGCGCGCTGGTATTGAGCGAAACTGCGTTGGAGCAATACCTGATTACGCAGGGGCGTGAATGGGAACGCTACGCGTGGTGCAAAGGCCGCGTGGTTACACCGTATCTGAACGACATCAAATCGCTGGTGCGCCCCTTCGTATTCCGCAAATATCTGGATTACAGCGCGTATGAGGCAATGCGCAACCTGCACCGCCAAATCCGCAGCGAAGTCAGCAAAAAAGGCATGGCGGACAATATCAAACTCGGTGCGGGCGGTATTCGAGAAGTCGAATTTATCGCCCAGATTTTCCAAATGATACGCGGCGGCCAAATGCGTGCGCTGCAACTGAAAGGCACGCAGGAAACGCTGAAGAAACTTGCCGAGCTGGGCATCATGCCGTCTGAAAACGTCGAAACCCTGCTGGCTGCCTACCGATTCCTGCGCGATGTCGAACACCGCCTACAATACTGGGACGACCAGCAAACCCAAACCCTACCGACCTCGCCCGAACAGCAGCAACTGCTCGCCGAAAGCATGGGTTTCGACAGTTATGCCGCTTTTTCAGACGGCCTCAATGTTCATCGGAACAAGGTCAATCAGTTGTTCAACGAAATCTTGAGCGAACCCGAAGAACAAACGCAAAGCAACAGCGAATGGCAATGGGTATGGCAGGAAAAACCTGACGAAGAAGAACGGCTAGGCCGTCTGAAAGAATATGGGTTTGATGCCGAAACCATCGCCACGCGGCTCGACCAAATCCGCAACGGCCATAAATACCGTCACCTCTCCGCACACGCCCAGCCGCGTTTTGACGCGATTGTGCCGTTATTGGTACAGGCGGCGGCCGAGCAACCCAATCCGACCGACACATTAATGCGGCTGTTTGACTTCCTCGAAAACATCAGCCGCCGCTCCGCCTATCTCGCCTTCCTCAACGAACATCCGCAAACCTTGGCGCATCTGGCACAAATCATGAGCCAGAGCTCATGGGTGGCGGCATATCTGAGCAAATATCCGATTCTACTGGACGAACTTATCAGCGCCCAGCTTTTGGATACCGCGTTCGACTGGCCGGCCCTTGCCGCCGCACTTTCAAACGACCTCAAAGCCTGCGGCGGCGATACTGAAGCGCAAATGGACACATTGCGCCATTTCCAACACGCCCAAGTCTTCCGCCTCGCCGTTCAGGACCTTGCCGGATTGTGGACGGTAGAATCACTTTCCGACCAGCTCTCCGCCCTTGCCGACACCATCCTCGCCGCCGCCGTGCAGTGCGCGTGGGCGGATATGCCCAAAAAACACCGCGACACGCCGCAATTTGCCATCATCGGCTACGGCAAACTGGGCGGTAAAGAGCTCAGCTATTCCTCCGACCTCGACTTGGTCTATCTTTACGACGACCCGCATCCTGATGCAGGCGACGTGTACAGCCGCCTTGCCCGCCGCCTGACCAACTGGCTTTCCGCCGCCACCGGCGCAGGCAGCCTCTACGAAACCGACCTGCGCCTGCGCCCCAACGGCGACGCCGGCTTCCTCGCCCACAGCATCGCCGCCTTCGAAAAATACCAGCGCGAAAACGCATGGACATGGGAACACCAGTCCCTCACCCGCGCCCGTTTCATCTGCGGCACACCCGAAATTCAGACGGCCTTCGACCGCATCCGCACCGAAATCCTCACCGCCGAACGCGACCAAACCGCCTTGGCAGGCGAAATTATCGAGATGCGCGAAAAAATGTTCCCCACCCACCCGCCGGTTGACAGCAACGTCAAATACGCACGTGGCGGCGTGGTCGACGTCGAATTTATCGTCCAATACCTCATCCTTGCCCATGCCCGCCAGTATCCGCAACTCCTCGATAACTACGGAAACATTGCCCTGTTGAACATCGCTGCCGACTGCGGCCTCATCGACAAAACCCTCGCCGAACAAAGCCGCACCGCCTACCGCTTCTATCGCCAGCAGCAACACAACACCAAACTGCGCGATGCCAAAAAAACCGAAGTGACGGAAGAATTGCTGACCCATTACGGCAATGTGCGAAAACTGTGGCAGGAAGTATTCGGAGTAGAAGTGAAGTTCGGATAAACAGGCGGACGTATTCAGCGTCAAAGCCTGCACGGCAACACAATTTACTGCCACGACAAACTCACTCTAAATAGTAGGTTTTATGTAAGGAAGATATTTTTATAAAAGCTGATTGGCAGCTTGAGGGAAGATTTTTGTTTACGTATTACTGATTCAGCCCGAACATGATCTGCAAAAACTGTTCTCATTTTGTGTCGATATTGTGATAAAGCAAAACAAGTTCTAAAATATGCAGTTCATTTTCATATTAAAAACAAGGAGAAACTAATGTCTAAGATTGCTGTACTCGGCGGCGGCCTTTCCGGTCGCCTTATTGCGTTCCAATTGGCGGAGCAGGGCGTGGCGGTAGAGTTGTTTGAGAAAGGCGAACGCAACGGCGCGCAAGCCGCCGCTTATGTTGCCGCGGCCATGTTGGCGCCGTCTGCCGAAGCGGTGGAGGCAACGCCCGAAGTCATCCGTTTGGGCAAACAAAGCATCGCGCTTTGGCGTGCGATTGTCGGCCGTCTGAATACGCCGGTGATGATGCAGGAAAACGGTAGCCTGATTGTCTGGCACACGCAGGACAAGCCGCTTTCTGCCGAGTTCGCCCGTCATTTGAAGCGCGGCGGCGTGGCGGAACATGAAACCATACGTTGGAACGCGGATGAAATCGCAGCAAACGAGCCGCAACTGGCAGGACGGTTTTCAGACGGCCTGTATCTGCCGACAGAAGGGCAGTTGGACGGACGGCAGGTATTGAATGCGCTTGCCGATGCTTTGGCATCGATGAATGTGGCGTGTCATTGGTCGTGCGAACGCGAAGTCGAAGATTTGGCGGTGCAATACGATTGGGTCATCGATTGCCGCGGTTATGGTGCAAAGAGCGCGTGGAACAGGCCGTCTGAAAGCGTTTTACGCGGCGTTCGTGGCGAAGTGGCGCGCGTTTACGCACCCGAAATTGAGCTGTCCCGCCCCGTGCGCCTGCTGCATCCGCGCTATCCTTTGTATATCGCGCCGAAGGAAAACCATATTTTTGTGATTGGTGCGACCCAAATCGAAAGCGAAAGCCAAGCGCCGGCCAGCGTGCGTTCCGGTTTGGAACTTTTGTCCGCGCTGTACGCCGTGCATCCGGCATTTGGCGAGGCAAATCTTTTGGAACTGGCTACCGGCCTGCGCCCGACTTTAAACCACCACAACCCCGAAATCCGCTTCAACCGCGAACGCCACCTGATTGAAGTCAACGGTCTGTTCCGCCACGGCTTTATGATTTCTCCTGCCGTTACCGACGCGGCTGTACGTTTGGCCGGTGCGCTGTTTGCTGGAGGCGACATTCCCGAATACGACGAAACCAGCGGTTTGCCGTATATCCGTGCCGCACATTGAAGCCGTTGCGGACGAAGTTGCTTGAAAATCGGGCAAATTGTTTGTGAAAGACAGCCACAGGCCGTCTGAAAATGATAAAATCGCTGTCAATTCAATTAACCTTGCGTCTGAAAACCGCATGATGCTGTATTCAGACGCCAAACCAATTTCCTATTTAACGATAAGCACATGACAACCCAAACCCTTTTAATCGAACTTCTCACTGAAGAACTCCCGCCCAAAGCCCTCAATAATCTGGGCAACCATTTTGCCGCTTCTGTTGCCGAAGGCTTGGAAAAAGCGCAACTGATTGACGGCGCAGCTGAATACACTGCCTATGCTTCTCCGCGCCGTTTGGCCGTTCAAGTCAACAACGTGAAGGCCGTTCAAGCCGATCAAAAAATCGTGAAAAAAGGCCCGGCCGTGGCGAATGCTATGAAAGATGGTGCGCCGACTAAGGCTTTGGAAGGTTTTGCGCGCGGTGCGGGTGCGAAAATCGAAGACCTGACCATCGTCCACGACGGCAAGCAAGACGTGTACGCCTACGAGTACGTCCAAACCGGCAAATCATTGGGCGAACTTTTGGAAGACATCATCAATGCCGCAGTGAAAAAACTGCCGATTCCTAAAGTCATGCGTTGGGGCAGCAGCACATTTACCTTCGTTCGCCCTGTACACAGCCTGATCGTGCTGCACGGCGGCGACATCGTAAACGTCAGCGTTTTGGGCCTGCAAAGCGGCAACAAAACACTGGGTCACCGCTTCCTCTCCAGCGGCGAAATCGCCATCGAAAACGCCGACAGCTACGCCGCACAAATGCGCGAGCAAGGCAAAGTAGAAGCATCGTTTGCCGAACGCAAAGCCGCCATTCAGACGGCCTTGAACGAGCAGGCAGGCCGTCTGAACGCGACCGTTGCCGCCGATGAAGCCTTGTTGGACGAAGTGACCGCATTGGTCGAATGGCCTGTGGTATTGGAAGCCGGTTTTGAAGAACACTTCCTCGCCGTGCCTCAAGAATGCCTGATTCTGACCATGCAGCAAAACCAAAAATACTTCCCGCTGCTCGACCAGAATGGCAAGCTGATGAACCGCTTCCTGCTGGTGTCCAACCTGCAAACCGAAGACCCGTCACACATCATCCAAGGCAACGAACGCGTCTTGCGCGCGCGCCTGTCTGATGCCGAGTTCTTCTACAAACAAGACCAAAAAGCGACTTTGGAAAGCCGCCTGCCGAAATTGTCCAGCGTGGTTTACCACAACAAAATCGGTTCGCAAGCCGAGCGTATCGAGCGTCTGCAAAGCATTGCCGCCCATATCGCCAAAGCGTTGGGCGCGGATGCTGCCGCAGCCGAGCGCGCCGCACGTTTGGCCAAAGCAGACTTGGTGACCGAAATGGTCGGCGAGTTCCCCGAATTGCAAGGCACGATGGGCAAATACTACGCCCGCTTGGACGGTGAAACCGAAGAAATCGCCGAAGCCATCGAGCAACACTACCAACCGCGCTTTGCCGGCGACAACCTGCCAGAGGGCAAAGTGGCAACCGCCGTTGCTTTGGCCGACAAACTGGAAACCTTGGTCGGCATTTGGGGTGTCGGCCTGATTCCGACCGGCGACAAAGACCCATACGCCCTGCGCCGCTCCGCATTGGGTATTTTGCGTATGCTGATGCAATACGGTTTGGACGTAAACGAACTGATTCAGACGGCCTTTGACAGCTTCCCGCAAGGTTTGCTCAACGAGAAAACGCCGTCTGAAACCGCCGACTTCATGCAGGCGCGTTTGGCCGTGTTGCTGCAAAACGATTATCCGCAAGACATCGTTGCCGCCGTATTGGCGAAACAGCCGCGCCGTTTGGACGACGTAGTGGCCAAACTGCAGGCCGTTGCCGCGTTCAAACAGTTGCCCGAAGCTGCCGCGCTCGCCGCTGCCAACAAACGCGTACAAAACCTGCTGAAAAAAGCCGATGCCGAGTTGGGCGCGGTTAACGAAAGCCTGCTGCAACAGGACGAAGAAAAAGCCTTGTACGCCGCTGCTCAAGGTTTGCAGCCGAAAATCTCTGCCGCCGTTGCCGAAGGCAATTTCCAAACTGCTTTGTCCGAGCTGGCTTCCGTCAAACCGCAAGTCGATGCATTCTTCGACGGCGTGATGGTAATGGCTGAAGATGCCGCCGTGAAGCAAAACCGTTTGAACCTGTTGAACCGCTTGGCAGAACAAATGAACGCAGTTGCCGACATTGCGCTCTTGAGCGAATAAGGCCGCGTTTCAGTTGACCCTTTTTTCAGGCTGCCCGATGATTCAGGCAGCCTGAAGTTTTTCGGGCGTATCCCTTGCATGGCGTTCAAGGGTATAATTCGGCAGATTTGTCGCACGACAAATCGCGCACATAAACAATTTCCCACATTCAAGAGGCAGATTATGAATATCCCAGCCATCCGAACCGCACTCGATGCCGTATTGATTCCCCACACAATGCGCACCTTAGGCAGCGAAAAAGCCGTTACACTCCTTGAAGAGCGTTCAGACGGCCTGCATATCGGCCTGAAATTCGCGTTCCCAGTTGCCCATATTGCCGCAGACATTGCCAATGCCGTTCAAGAAGCCGTCATTTCGCATACCGGCGATACCCACATTCACTTGAGTATCGATACCGAAATCGGTACGCATAAAGTTCAACCCGGCGTAGCAACCATCAAAGGCGTGAAAAACATTATCGCCGTTGCATCGGGCAAAGGCGGCGTCGGCAAATCAACGACCACAGCCAACCTTGCCACCGCAATGGCCAGAATGGGCGCGCGCGTCGGCGTACTCGATGCCGACCTGTACGGCCCAAGCCAGCCCACCATGCTCGGCGTACAAGACCGCAAACCCGACCAACAAAACAAAAAACTCATTCCCGTTGAAGCCGAAAGCGGCATTCAAGTGATGTCCATCGGTTTCCTGGTCGATACCGACCAAGCCGTCGTTTGGCGCGGCCCGATGGTCAGCCAAGCCTTGCAACAGCTTATGTTCCAAAGCGAGTGGGACAATGTCGATTATCTCTTCATCGACCTGCCGCCCGGTACCGGCGATATCCAATTGACCCTGTCGCAAAAAATCCCCGTGACCGGCTCCGTTGTCGTCACCACGCCACAAGACATCGCCCTGATTGATGCACGCAAAGCCGTGGATATGTTCAACAAAGTCAATATCCCGATTTTGGGCGTTTTAGAAAACATGTCTGTCCATATTTGCACCAACTGCGGCCATGCCGAAGCAATCTTCGGCGCAGAAGGCGGCAAAAACTTGGCAGAGCGTTTGAATGTACCGTTGCTTGGCCAACTTCCATTAAGCCTGCCTGTACGCGAAGCTATGGATAGCGGCACATCTTCGGCCTTGTTTGAAAACAACCAAACCATCGCCGACATCTACACCGAAGCCGCCTTCCAAATTGCACTGGCCATTGCCGATAAAGGTAAAGACTTCAGCAGCCGCTTCCCGAAAATCGTTGTCGAATAAAAAAATTTAAAAAAGGTGTTGACAGCTGTGTACCCCATCTCTATAATGCACAGCTTATCGGGTCGTTAGCTCAGTCGGTAGAGCAGCGGACTTTTAATCCGTTGGTCGAGCGTTCGAATCGCTCACGACCCACCAAATATGAAAACCTACTTTGAAAAAAGTAGGTTTTTTTACGTTTGGATTTTGGGATTTTATTGAGCATATTTTATTATTGAGACAATCCATAGCGCATCAAGCATCAGGCCGTCTGAAAATATCTTTCAGACGGCCTGAAGTTTTTTATAGGAATGTTTTTGAGAAATAAGCTTTCTACTTAGGGCAGACAAACGTTTAAAACCTTACCTGCGTCTGCAACTGCCTACGATAAACCAATACGGCAGCAGTCAGCGTGGCAAAAGAGAACGCAGACAGTAAAAGCAGATAACGGTCGATTCCGTCCAGTCCGCTGCGGTTGAGCAGCAATTCTTGAAAAGCCTTCAAGCCCCAAGCCATTGGGGAAATCCAAGTGAGTTGCTGCATGGTTTCGGGCATGACGTGTGCGGGCACCATAATGCCGCCGATTGCCGCCATCAGGATAATGCCGCCGCCGCCGAGTACGACGGCGTGTTCGGTAGATTTGGCGCAGACGCTGATTAACAGCGCGTAGCCAAGGGCGGCGGCACTGACGGCAGCGGACAGCAACGCGTAGGGAACAAGGCTGCCATTGAGTATGAGGGCGGGCACGCCGATTTCGGGCAGAAGGTAGCGGCCGAGCAGCAGCATTCCGACAAACTGAAGCTGGTTAATCAGAAAATAGGGGACGAGTTTGGCGGCAATCAGGCCGGACGCGGAAGCGCGGGCGAGACGCAGGCGGGTAATGGTGTTGGTCTGGCGTTCTAATGCCATGACGTTCGACAGCGGTATCATAATGAAAAACATACCGAAAATCAGCCATGCAGGGACGCTGTGCTGTACGGCGTTGGGTTTTTCCACCGTGCCGCTGCCTGCACTCAGGTAATGCTCTTCCAGCATTTTTTTATCTAAAAAGCTGCGCACGGCGGCGAATTGTTCGTCGTTTTTTTCATCCACTTTTTTCTGGATGTCTTTGCGGATGGCGCGGGGCAGTTTTTTATTGTCGATTTTGATGCCGTCGTTGTTGTCGAAATAAGCGTCCAAGCGTGTTTCGGTATAGTGCTGCTGCAAAACGCCTTTGACAGCCGCCAGCCATGAAGGCTCGGTATCGGGCGGTACATAGATTTGCAGGGCTTTGTCGTCGGCGATTTTGCCGGAAGCGGGGTTCGGGTTGTGCAGCACCAGTTGGAAACGTTTGTCGTGCAGGCCGTTTTGCGCGTCGGTCAGTTTTTCAGACGGCATCAGCGTAACATGAATCTGCTCTTTTTCCAACGCGGCGGTCAGCGCGGTATTGATACTGTCGTTTGCTATGCCAACCAGCGCGATACGGCTGTCGGTGTGCGGATCTTGGTCGCGGCTCAGCGCCAACGACATAATCAGCATGAAGGCGATGGGCATCACAAATAACACTGCCAAACCGTGCAGGTCGCGGCAGAGCAGTTTGAGTTCTTTGAGGAGGGAGGAAGTCGTCATTGTGGATTTTGCTTATCTGTTGCCGGTTCGTCTTTGCGCAGGAAATCGAGGTAAAACGTTTCCAGCGAACCGTGTCCCTGCTGGAAGTAGCGGA
>NZ_JBQCXF010000074.1:0-11439 GCF_051956635.1 Neisseria sp. P0022.S010
CCCACGAACCTGCGCCGATGACGGTAATTTTCATGTTTCTCTTCCATATGGGAACGGGGCTTACTTTAAAACAAACGGCTTTGGGGTGCAAGGGCGGCGTTTGTGAAAAATATTTTGTGCCGTTTAACAAGCCTCAGGCCGTCTGAAAGTTCAGACGGCCTGCTTCGGTTTATGATTTATTGTTGCCGGAATGGTAGGCATCGTAGGCGTAGTAGTCGTAGCTGTTGTTGGCTTCGCGCTTCATGCCGTTGAGGACGACACCTTTGATGTTGATGTGGTTTTGTTTGAGACGTTCGACGCTGGCCTCAAGCTCTCGTGCACGGGTGTGCGCATAACGGCTGATCATCAGGACGGTGCCGGCATGTTGGCCGATGATGACGGCGTCGGTCACGGCCAATACGGGCGGCGTGTCCAAGATGACGTAATCGTAGCGTTGGCGCGCGTGGGCGAGCAACTCGTTGAAGCGGTTGTCCATCAAAAGTTCGGATGGATTGCTGGGATAGCTGCCGCTGCTGATGAGGTGGAGGTTTTCAATGCCGGTCTCTTGTACGGCTTTGGCTGGAGCCGCTTTACCGCTTAGGATGTCGGACAAGCCGAACTCGGGGGTAAGGCCGAAGAGTCGGTCAAGATAGCCTTTGCGCATATCGGTATCGATAAGCAGGACGCGTTTGCCCGACTGCGCCATTACAGCGGCGAGGTTGGCGGAGATAAAGGATTTACCTGCCTCAGGCGCGGCGCCGGTAATCATGAGGACGTTGTTGGGCGCGTCCAGCATGGAGAAGTAGATATTGGTACGCAGGGCGCGGATGGCTTCGACGGCCGTGTCGGTACGGTCTTCGCTGGCCAGCAGATAGTTGGAACGGCCGCCGGTCTTCTTGAATTTGTTTTTGAAGAAGTCGCGTTTTTGCTGGGTTTTGGAATGCGGAACAAGAGCGACGACTTCCAAATTGAGGTTTTCGATTTCTTCGGATGAAGTGATGCCGTTTTTCATGCGGTTGCGGATCATCAGCCACAAAGCGGTCAACGAGCCTGCGGCAAGTGCGCTCAGGAGCGTGATGACGGCTTTGCGCGGTGCAACCGGGTTTTCAGGGACGTAAGCATAATCGACGATGCGGACATTGCCTTGCGCACTGGCTTTCATGATGTTGAGCTCTTGTTGTTTGCTCAACAGTTGGACGTAGGTTGCTTGGTTGGTTTCTACGTCGCGGGTCAGGCGGATGACTTCTTGTTGGGTATTGGGCAATTCGGCGATTTGTTGGTTGATTTTGTTTTTGGCGCGTTCGAGGACGGAGAGTTTGTCCAATACGGCTTTATAGGAAGGGTGTTCCGGTGTGTACAGCTCGGCCAACCCTGCTTCTTCGGTTTTGAGCAGGGTAATTTGGGTTTCGATGCCGGTCAGGCTTTCCAATGCGCCTTTGGACTCAAGCGGAATGTCGAGGGAGCCTGATTGTTGGCGGTAGGCATTGAGTTTGTTTTCAGCGTCTTGCAAGGTTTCTTTCAGGCGCGGCAATTCTTCGCTGATGAAAGCCAAGCCGCTGGATGCGACTTGGACGTCGCGTTCGCGGTTTTGCGCAACGTAGTTGTCGGCAATGCTGTTGAGGATGACGCTGGTGCGTTTAGGGTCGGTGCCGGTAAAGGTAAGGTTGATGATGGGGCTGGTTTTACCTTTGCTGATGACCGCCAGTTTGTTTTGGATGTTTTCGATGGCGCTGATGCGGGAGAACTTGGTCAACGCAAATTCTTGACCCGGATTAGCCAGGATTTGATCGATTTTGAGGGTGGTTTGATTGTTGATTTTCAGAGGTACGCCGACCTTGCCTTCGACAACGTGTTTGTCGGGAAGGGTGAGGGTATAGGCTTTGTTGTTTTTGACGGTCAGCGTGAAGGTTTTGTTGAACCATTCTTCTTGTACGGTAAAGTTGCCAACGGTCAGTTTGGGATCGGGGTCGCCGCTGATGTTGTGCATCAGGCTGCCGATAACGGGCGTGTATTTGGCTTTGACTTCTTGGTCGAGTTGGAGGTCGTCAACGGTTTTACCCAACACCAGGCGTGATTGAACCAGCTCGACTTCTGCTTCAGACGGCGTGGTTTGGTTGTTGAAGATGCTGTTGATTTCGGTCAGGATTTGATTTTGCCGCGTTTCGATTTCCAGCATGGCGTCGGCGCGGTATTGCGGGGTGGATGCCAGGCTGAAGGCTGCGCCGAGTATGCCGCCTGCAAGCAGGGCGGCGAGGATTTTGTATTTGTGCATCCAAATGACGCGGAGCTGTTGGCCGAAGTCGATTTCGTCGTTGTCTGCGCTATAAGGTGTGTAGGTCGTTTTTTTCATTGCTTGCTTTCTTGTTCATGCCGGTTTTATACCGGTTGAGTTTTTCCGTTTAGTTTGGTTTTCCAAGTGTCTGCGGCAGCATTGAGCTGTTCGAAAACGGCTTCAAACATTTCGCTGCTTTGTTTGTATGGGTCAGGTACGGTTTTCTTCGGCAACCATTGGGCAAACAGCATGGTTTTGCTGCGTGCCGGCGGATGGATGTCGGCCACCATATCGATTTGACAGGGCTCCATGACGAGAATCAAATCGGCCTGTTCGCACATTTGGGCAGTCAGTTGGCGTGCCGTATGGCCTGCAACGATAACGCCGTGTTTGAGTGCGGTTTTGATGGCTTGGAAATCGGCATCCTTACCTGCCAGTGCTTTTATGCCGGCGCTGCTGATGCGGTGGCCGGGTAGTTTTTTCTGCATAATCCGCTCTGCGGTTGGGGAGCGGCAGATGTTGCCTAGGCAGACGATGAGTATGTTGTGGTACATGATATTGTTTCGGTTTATGGTCTGAAAAAAGCGTGAGTCAGACTATAAGGTACTGCTTTTCCGTTTGTGCGGTGTGTACGGCTTTTATATGCCGTTTATGTAATTTGGTCGGATTGTGCGTGATTTTGTATCCTGCTGTCAAACGGGGTCTGACAGCAGGAACCACTGCTTATTTAAACGTATTGTCGAGGGTGTTGATGTTGCTGATGGAGTTGGTAATTTGTGACATTACGCGGTTCCAACGGGTAACCGGGGCGGAGGTAACGTAAACGGTGTCTTCGGAACGCAGTTTGAATTCGCTGCCCATCGCGTAAGAGGTTGCATCTTTCAGGTTGAGCTGGTAGATGTGGATAGGTTTGGCCACATCTTCAGGTACGCGGCGGATTACGAATACGCCGGTTGCATCCGCATAGGCTTGGTTCATGCCGCCCACTTCGCCGAGCGCTTGGGTCAGGTTGAGGCCGTGGTTGCCGATCGGCAGGGTCGCTTGTTTGCCGACTTCGCCCATGATGTAGATTTTGTTGTTGCTGCTGTTAGGAACGTAAACGATGTCGCCATGGCTGAGGAGGTGGTTTTGCGACATATCGCCGTATTGCAGCATGTTTTGCAGGGAGATGGTGCGGTCAACGCCGTTGTGCGTCCATTTGATGTGCTGGGTGTCGGCGCTTTGGGTAACGCCGCCGGCTTGGTTGATGGCATCCAAAATGGTCATCGGGATATTGGTAATCGGCAATTGGCCGGCTTGGTTGATGGCGCCGGAAACGGAAACGCGTTGCGAGCGGAACTCGGTAACGTTGATGGCGACTTGAGGGTTTTTGATGTAGCGTCTTAAAAGGTTGGTCAAGATGTTTTGCAATTCGTCCAAAGTTTTGCCTTTGGCTTGAATTTTGCCTGCCAACGGGTAAGTGATGTAACCGCCCTCATCCACCCAGGCGCCGCGGCTGACTTGGTTGGTTTGCGGGTTGCTTTGTTGGATGGGGGAGTTGAGGTCGGAGTGCGCCCAAACCATGATGTTGAGGACGTCGCCGCTGCCGATGCGGTAGCGGTAAGCGCTCTTGCTTTGCTCCAAGCCTTGGTTGGCTTGGGAAAGTACGGGCGGCGTACGCATTTTTTCAATCAGGTTAGGCGTGATGGGGTAAACGGCAACGCGGCTGTCGAGGTTGGTATCGGCTGCGGTGTCGTTGTCGGTGTAAACAATGGTTTTGGTTCGGGTTTTGATGGTCGAACCGGGAATGACTGTCGTGCTGTTACAGGCAGCCAGTGCAAATAGAGTAAGCAGGGAGAGCGTTTTTTTCATGTAGTAGTCCTTGCAGTATGGTGTCCGGGCCGTCTGAAAATGTTCAGACGGCCTTGTTGTTTTGTTGCCAAACCAAGTCGCAGATGCCGTCTTTGGGTACGAAGCCTGTCGGTGCGCGCAGCAGAAGCTGGCGCAGGCTGTTTTGGTCGCTTTGGAGACAAGCGGTTTGGAGTTCCGACAGTATGTCAGATAATTGCGTCCATGGAAGCATTACTTCACTGGCGGTCATAATCCGGGGATGAGTGGTTTTTTGCACCTCGTCGCCGATGAGCAGTTCTTCATAAAGTTTCTCACCCGGGCGCAGGCCGGTAATCTTGATTTCGATGTCGCCGTGCGGGTGTTGCTCGTCTTTGACTTTGAGGCCGCTGAGGACAATCATTTGACGGGCAAGGTCGATGATTTTGACGGATTCGCCCATGTCGAGGACGAATACGTCGCCGCCTTTACCCATTGCGCCGGCTTGGATAACCAGTTGCGCCGCTTCGGGAATGGTCATGAAGTAGCGGGTAATGTCTTGGTGGGTCAGGGTAATCGGGCCGCCTTCGGCGATTTGTTTTTCAAATACCGGGACAACGGAGCCGGACGAACCCAATACATTGCCGAAACGCACCATGCAGAAGCGTGTTTTTTGTTCCGGCTCGGCGGCAAGCGCTTGCAGGCAGAGTTCGGCCATGCGTTTGCTGGCACCCATGGTATTGGTCGGACGGACGGCTTTGTCGGTGGAAATCAAAACAAAGGTGGAAACGCCCGCATCTACGGCAGCCTGCGCGCAGCAGAGGGTGCCGAACACGTTGTTTTGAATGCCTTCGATGGTGTTGAATTCGACCATAGGGACGTGTTTGTAGGCTGCGGCATGATAGACGGTATCGACTTGGTAGGCCTTCATGACACTGCTGAGGCGTTCTTTGTTTTGAACCGAACCCAAAAGCGGTACGACTTCGACTTGGCTACCTTGCGCGGCTTGGGTTTCGCGCAATTCTTTGTCTATGCTGTACAGGGCGAATTCGGACAATTCAAACAACAGCAGTTTGGTCGGACGGCAGTTGAGAATTTGACGGCAAAGCTCGGAGCCGATAGAGCCGCCTGCGCCGGTTACCATCACGACTTTGTCGCTGATGTCGGCACTCATCAATTCAGGGCGCGGTGCCACAGGGGCGCGGCCGAGCAAATCGACCACGGAGATTTTTTTCAATGAGCTGACGCTGATTTTGCCGTCCACCAAATCCTTCATGCCCGGAATGGTCAGGACTTCGCATTTGTAGGCTTCGAGGCGGCGGATGATGTCTTTGCGTTCTTCAGGCGTAGAACTTGGAATCGCCAGCAGGATTTTGCGGACGCCGTAGCGGCTGATCAGCATCGGGATTTCGTTGGGGTTGTAGACGGCAAGGTCATAGATGACGGTACGTTGGATTTTCGGGTTGTCATCGACAAAGGCGATGGCCGAGTATTCGTTAACCTGTTTGATGGCTTCCAGTAATTGGCGGCCGGATTGGCCTGCACCGTAGATAATGACGGGGGTCATCTGTTTGCGGTGATGGTCGGTCAGAATCGCGCGCAGGATCATGCGCGAGCTGGTTACGCCGACCACTAAGACCAAGAAATAAACGATGGGCAGGGCAAGGTGCAGTTTTTGTTCAAAAATCAGGGTAGTCAGGCAGAACAAGACCGCTGAAATAATGCTGCCGAATGCGGCGGCGGTCAGGACGCGGACGCTGACGAAGCGCGTAACGGCGCGGTAGAGGCCGATACGGATGAAAAGGATGATGGTCAGCAACGCGGTGCTGCCGAAAGCCAGCCAGTTGGCGATACTCAACCATTCGTCGGAGTATTGCACTTTAAGGCTTTGGGCAAACCAAAACGCCACGAAGATCATTAAGATATCGTGAATGACGAAGAAGGTTTTTTTTAGATTGCGCGGCAGAGCCAGCAGGGTTTCCAAGTTCATTTTATTTTTTACGTGTGTCTGAGTGTTGTAATGTGGCTTGGTACGGATTGTTTGAAGCAGGCTGTTTTGCTTTTTTCAGACGGCCTGAGGTTGCAGGCCGTCTGAAAATGATTATGCCGTGGCTTCAGTCAATACGGCTTCTATGTTTTCTTTGCAGAACGCAATTTCTTCATCGGTCAGGGTCGGATGCACCAAGAACATCAGGCTGGTGTCGCCCAGTTGGACAGCGTTTTTCAGCCGCTCTTTCGGACGCCAAGGCGTGTTGTCAAAGGCTTTTTCCAAATACACTTCGGAGCAGCTGCCTTGATAGCAGGGGACTTTGCGCGCGTTCAGTTCGCTGACGATGCGGTCGCGCGTCCAGCCGTCTTTCAGGTGTTCGGGTTTGACGAAGGCGTAGAACTTGTATTGCGCGTGTTCGATGTAGTCGGCCACTTCAACCAAACGGATGCTGGCGAATTTGCCCAAGCTTTCAGCCAGTTTGGCGGCGTTTTCTTGGCGGCGCGCCGTCCATTCGGGCATGCGTTTGAGCTGGATGCGGCCGATGACCGCCTGCATTTCCAACATGCGCCAGTTGGTACCGAAGCTTTCGTGCAGCCAGCGGAAACCGGGTGCGTGTTCGCGGTGGTACACGGCATCGTAGCTTTTGCCGTGGTCTTTGTACGACCACATTTTGCTCCACAGCTCTTTGTCGTTGGTCGTTACCATGCCGCCTTCGCCGCCGGTGGTCATGATTTTGTCTTGGCAGAACGACCAAGCACCGACGTGGCCGATAGAGCCGACGGATTTGCCTTTGTATTTCGCGCCGTGCGCTTGGGCGCAGTCTTCGATAACCCACAAGTTATGTTCTTTGGCCAAAGCCATGATGTCGTCCATTTCGGCAGGCATGCCGGCAAGGTGAACCACGATGATGGCTTTAGTGTTTGGCGTCAGCGCGGCTTTGATGGTTTCGGCGCTGATGTTTTGGCTGTTTAAATCGACATCGGCGAAAACCGGATTGGCACCGGCGGTTACGATGCAGGATGCGGAAGCCAAGAAGGTGCGCGAAGTGACAATCACATCATCACCTTGGCCGATGCCCATTGCTTTGAGGGCTACGTCCAAAGCCAACGTACCGTTGGAAAGGGCGACGGCGTATTGCGTGCCGACAAAAGCAGCAAATTCTTTTTCAAATTCGCGACATTCCGTACCTGTCCAGTAGTTGACTTTGTTGGACAGCAGGACTTTGGAAACGGCATCGGCTTCTTCTTGAGTAAAGCTTGGCCATGGGGAGAGTGATGTATTAAGCATTTGTTTTTCCTGCGAAAAGACTGGTTGAGCCTTTGGGGGCGATTTCTTCCAGCAGTTGGCGGTTGATCAGGGTGTATTTCTGACCGTTGATTTCGACGTATGCGCCGTCGTAAGGCGGGAACCAGAAGGCGCGGATTTTCTTCTCGATATTGTCGCCGTCGAGGATTTGCTTCATGGCTTCCATTTCGTCGCGGCTGACGTAGCGGCCGCCGATGTTGGGTGTGGTCGGCAATTTGGTTTTCGAATCGATGGCGCGGGCGATGATGCGTTGTGCGAACGGCTCCAACGCCTGCATGGTTTTGCGTTCGAGCGATTGGGCGGTTTCTGTTTCGGCGTCGATGGGGAAGCGGTCCACTTCGATGATTTCGCCGGTGTCGATAGAGGCATCGACGTAGTGGGCGGTGTTGCCCCATTCGTTCAACTCGTCCATGATGGCCAGGTTGTAGCCGCCTGTGCCTTTGTATTCGGGCAACAGCGCAGGGTGGAAGTTGATCGTGCCCAAAGTCGGAATGCTCAGGAATTCATCACGCAGCTTGCGCCAGTAAAGGACGGACAAGCCCAAATCGTATTTCAGACGGCCTTCACGCATTGCTTCCAAAGCCGTATCGAAGGTGTACAGGGGCAGGCCCAATTCTTGCGCGGCAACCGTGGTCGGCGAGCCTTGCAGATGGCTGTCGGTCAAGACGCCGACGATTTCGATATGGTCTTGTTTGGTCAAAAAACGAAGCAGGTTGGCGGAAACCTGTTTACGACCCATAAATAAGATTTTCATGGAGAAATGTCCCTTATGCATTTGCTTTTTCGGTGGCGGAAGTTGTCAGTGTAGTCAATTCTTCCAGGGTGTTTATCCAAAGGGTGGGCTGGTATTCACGGCCGTATTGCTCGGGCTCGGCTTGATGAATATTGTGCGGCTTAGGCATGATGCCTATGGAGAGCCAACCCAGTTTGTTGGGTGCGACAAAATCTTTTTTGATGTTGTCGCCGATGTAAATAAAACGTTTTGCGGCCGGATATTTGTTTTGCAGGAAAACGAAACGCTTGTCGTCGGGCTTTTCCGATTGCATGGCTTCCGAAATCAAAATGTCGTCAAACAAATCGGTCAGGCCCAAGGCCTGTATTTTCAAACGCTGTGTCAGGCTGCGGCCGTCTGTAATCAGGGCGCGTGCGGCAAAAGGGCGCATCAGCTTCCGTAAAAAAGACGGTTCGACATAGGGTCGGATGGCAGGCCGATGCAGTCGATATTGCCACAAGAGTGATTGTTTCTCTGATTCGTTTAATTTGCAATGATGACACAAATTGTCGAGCCAGTCTTTACTTTTATTGTCGGCAATTTCATATAGTACGCCGGCATTGTATTGCGGGTAAAGCGACGTAATCATCTCTACAACTGCCCGTATTCCGGAGCATTTGTAGTCATGTTCGGAGTAAAGCGTATCGTCAAGGTCAAAAACGATGACGGATTCTTCCGGCTTAATCATGTTCTCTTACCAAAACCTTAGCATCATAACGAAGCATGATTAAATTGTTTTCCCAGTTGTCGGAGAAGGGAATGTCTTGGCCGCCGATGTATTCTTGAATCAGCCAGCCCGGATAGTTGCCGCCTGCGGCGTAGGTCAGCGGGAAACCGCCGCCGAAACGCGGATTGATTTCCACGCCGTAGGTCGTATTGTCGGTTTTGCTGACGAAGAATTGCGCGGTAATGCAGCCGCGTGCGCCTTCCAATACGGCCATTTTTTCAACCAACTCTTCATACAGGGCATTGCGCCGGGTCGCGCCTTTGCTGACTTCGCCGGTACGTACTTCCAAACGCTCGCGAGGAATGGCGCATTTCAGACGGCCTTGACGGTCGTAATACATATCGACGGTGAACTCGGAAAAAGCATTTTCAATATCGATGTATTGGGCGAACATCATTTTCGGATCTTCGGCAATATCGGCAGTCAGATCGGTTGGTGTGTTGATTTTTTTCGCACCGATGGCGCGGCTGCCGTCATAAGGCTTGGCAAAACACGGGAAGGCCAGGCTGTCCCGTTCGTAAATTTCAGGCGAACGGATGCCGTATTGTGCAAACAGGCCTGCGGTCAGGCGCTTGTCGCGGCACAGGGTAATCAGTTTGGCGTCGGAAATGACGATATGTATTCCTTCGGCTTCAAAACGGTCGCGTGCTTCGGCCAGCTTGAGCAGTTCGGTATCGATGGTTGGCACAATCAGGCCGATGTTGTGTTGTTGGGCCAGTTCGAAAATGCTGTCGATGTATTCGGCTGCGTCGATGCGCGGTACGCTGAAAGCGCGGTCGGCGACATGACAGGCTGAAGACATGTGGGGATTGAGGTCAGTGGCAAACACGCCGATGCCGTCTGAAAAACGTGCGGCTTCGGTTTGGAAGTCCTGCACCAATTCGACGCGGCGGCCTGCCGACAGAATCAGTATGTTATTTTTTTTCATCAGTTTTATTACCCGTGAAATAAGGCATAGTGGCTTCTCCTTCGGCTGAGATGCCTTCTTTGACGAAGACTTTTTTAACCGTCAGGAACAAAATTTTAATATCCAGCCAGAAGCTGAAGTGGTCGATGTACCAAACATCGTGGGCGAACTTTTCGTCCCATGAAATAGCGTTGCGGCCATTGACTTGCGCCCAACCGGTCACGCCCGGTTTCATTTCGTGGCGGCGGTTTTGGAAGTCGTTGTACAACGGCAGGTAGTGCATCAGCAGCGGACGAGGGCCAACCAAACTCATCTCGCCTTTTAAGACATTCCATAATTCAGGAAGTTCGTCCAAGCTAGTGGCACGTAATTTTTTGCCGAAATCGGTCAGGCGTTCGCTGTCCGGTAGCGGGTTGCCGTCTTTATCGATTGCATCGCGCATGGAGCGGAATTTAATCATTTTAAACGGCTTGCCATCCTTGCCCGGCCGCTCTTGGATGAAGAACACGGGCGAGCCTAGGTTTTTGCGGATGAGGTACACCAAAATCAAAAACACAGGCGACAGGATAATCAGCCCTGAGGCGGAGGCAACAATGTCAAACAGGCGTTTGAAAAATTTATTCATGAGCTAATCTTTCAATCAGGTTGACGATTTTTTGATAGGCAACGTCGCGCTTGAAGCGGCGGACGATTTCTTCGGACTGAACAGGATCGTCTTTGCGCTTCAAAATATCTTTGGCGGCTTGAACGAAGCTGTCCACATCGCCGGAACGGTAGTTCGCATGCGGCAGCAGGGTAAGGACTTCGGCAACTTCGTCGTTGACCTGGCTGTTCAGAATCGGTTTTTGCAAAGCCATATAGTCGGAAAGTTTGTTGGTAATCGACTGCATGGCGTAAGAGTGGATGGCGTTGACGGAGATGTCGCAGCCCTTGGCGACCGACATCATTTCGGCGTAAGGAATGTAGCCGTAAAACTGAATGCCGTCGCAGGCGTATTGTTTGAGCCTGTCCAAATCGGGGCCGCCGCCCATGATGTGCAACTCGACGTTTTCGCCGGCGTCCAACAGCTTGCGAACGCCTTTGCATACGGTTTCCACGTCATAGCTGTAACTGAGCGTGCCCAAGTAGAAAAAGCGGGTTTTGTCGTCGCTGAAATTTTTGGCAGGCGCGGCATCGAGTTTCGGAAAATCAGCGCCGATATAGACGACTTCGCCGGGTACGTTCGGATTGGCTTCTTTGGCGCGGTCGAGATAAGTCTGCGATACGGCAACCAGCGCGTCGGCGTAGCGGTAGGCTTGGTTGGCGCGTGAAGCAAAGGGCAGCAGGTTGTGCGGGATTTTTTTCAAAAACGGTACGACTGAGGAGAAAGACTCCGGCCATACGTCCTGCACATCGACAATCAGCTTGTAGCCCAAACGCGCTTTGTGTTTGCCCAAGAGCAGGTTGGTAGCAATCAGCGGATAGGCGGAAAAGACGACGTCTTGTTCGCCCGGACGGCAGTTTTCCAACCATTTTTCAAAATGTTTGACGAAGCGGTGATGGCTGGTCACGCGCCCTAAAGACACGTTTTTGCTGTATCCGCTTTCTTCCAACAGCATGACTTTCAGACGGCCTTGTGAGGCGGCCTCGGCATCTTCGGGCCGTCTGAAAGATTTGTCGTAGTGCTTGAAGTTGCTGGTAA
>NZ_JBQCXF010000075.1:0-11273 GCF_051956635.1 Neisseria sp. P0022.S010
TAGAATCATTTGCAATCAAGATTCTGATATTTTGAAAGCAATATAAAACAATAAAGGCCGTCTGAAAATCATTCAAACAGCCTTTATTAGAATCAATTATGCAAATCTTTGTATGCCTTCGCACTTTTGATCAAAATTTCCCTATCGATTACAGCTCGACATGGTGGTTTTGTTGTTCAGAACCCAGATGACGCTCCAAATCAGACAAAATCTGCACCAGACCATGACGGACTTCTTCCGCATTAGCGGCAGGGTTGCCGTTTGCATCCAAAGCGCCACGGCTGAACGTATCGATATACGGTTCAAACGTATCTTTCAGTTTCAACAACTTAACGACATCTGAGCGCGTATATCGATCGCCACCGTATCCAATCACAACATTATTTTCATGTTGCCATTGGGCAAACTGAGCCGGACTGATTTGCACCAATTGGCACATCTCATCCAACGTAAAATAACGCTTGGCAGGAATAACCGGGTTATTGTTGTTTGTCATAGTAATGCTCCACCATGCCTTTAAGTTTTTGGCTGGCATGGAAAGTTACCACACGGCGTGCGGTAATCGGCACTTCTTCGCCGGTTTTAGGGTTACGACCCGGGCGTTGAGGTTTGTCGCGCAATTGGAAATTGCCGAAACCGGAAATCTTAATTTCTTCGCCACGCGCCAAAGTGCTGCGGATTTCTTCAAAAAAGAGCTCGACGATTTCTTTGGCATCATTTTTGGTGACGTTGCTGACTTTGTCGACCAAAATATCGGCCAATTCTGCTTTAGTTAGTGTCATGTGTTTACCTTCATTCAAACTGGTGCAATTATTACCAAAATTCTTTTAAAAATCAAGTCCTCACCAAAAAATCAAATATGATTGGCGATTTTTGGCGACAACTTTTATCTTGTTTTAAGCACGAAGTTGCGCGTCTTTTTCGGCTGCGGCTTTAATCATTTTCGCAACCAAAGGCTCGATGACTTCATCTGTCAGCGTGCTTTCCATATCCTGCAAAATAATTTTGACGGCAACGCTCTTCATGCCTTCAGGCACGCCTGTACCGCGGTAAACGTCAAACACGCTGATTTCTTGAACCAGCTTGTTCGCCGCAGCTTTCAGGGCATTTATCAAATCATCATGCGTCACAGCTTCAGGCATTACAAATGCCAAATCTCGGCGTGCAGGCTGGAATTTGGATACGGTCTGATAACGGGTTTTCTCACGACCCAATACCGCATCCATATCGATTTCAAACACCAGCGGCGCTTGTGGCAAATCATATTTTTGCAGCCATTTCGGATGTAACTCGCCGACAAAACCAACTACTTTGCCGTCTGAAACGATATTGGCGGCACGTCCAGGATGCAATGCCGGATGTTCGGTCTTCACAAAGGATACCTCTTTGTTTTTCAAGAGGCTCTCAACATCGGCTTTCATATCGTAGAAATCTACGTTGCGAGTTTTCTCGCCCCATTGCTCAGGCAACACAGAGCCATACCACAAACCGCCGATACGTTCGTTTTGAACAAATTGATCAGCCGTATCTTTGCTGAACACGCGGGCAATCTCAAACACGCGTACACGGTTTTGCTTACGGTTCAAATTGTTTTGCAAAACTTCCACCAAACCGCCGATAAGCGTAGAACGCATGACGGCATACTGCGCCGCCAACGGATTTTGCAGGCGGATAGGATGGGTATTGGCAGCAAAGTCTTGCTCCCATTGCTCATCCACAAACGCATAGCTGACCACTTCACGGTAACCGCGAGCCGCCATTTCGTTATAAACCGCAAAACGCGGACGTTTGGTTTCAGGCAGAGCCAACATTTTCAGACGGCCTGAAGTATAGTCGTCAGGGATATTTTCATAACCGTAAACACGGCCGATTTCTTCAATCAAATCGGCTTCGATTTCGATATCGAAACGGAAGCTAGGAGAAGTGACACGGAAGCCTTCTGCGGTTTTCTCAGGCTGCAAACCCAAATGTTGCAAGATAATTTCGACTTGCTCGGCAGGAATTTCAACGCCCAATACCGTTTTCAGACGGCCTAAACGCAATTCGACCTGTTTTGCCTCAGGCAATTTGCCTTGTGCCTCAACCATTTCACCGGCTACACCACCGCAAATCTGCAACACCAATTCGGTAGCACGCTCAATGGCATCAGCTTGCAAGCGGTAATCCACACCGCGTTCAAAGCGGAAAGAAGAATCCGAACCAAAGCCGTATTGACGGGATTTACCGGCAATAATCTCTGGAGCAAACCAAGCAGCTTCCAACACAATATTTTGCGTCTCATCAGAAACCGCGCTTGCCTCGCCGCCCATCAAGCCAGCCAAACTCAACACACCTTTTTCATCAGCGACCACCAATGTATTGTCAGCCAAAGTAACGGTCTTCTCGTTCAGGCACGCCAACGTCTCGCCATTTTGAGCACGGCGGACAATTAAACTGCCCGACAGCTTATCAGCATCGAAAACATGCATAGGCTGACCGATTTCCAGCATGACATAGTTGCCGATGTCCACTAATGCGGAAATGCTGCGGATACCGCTGCGTTCCAAACGTTGTTTCATCCAATCTGGAGTAGGCGCTTTCGCGTTGACATTTTCAATAACGCGGCTGATAAAACGACCACAGTCGGCCGGCGAATCAATACGGACAGCCTGTTTTTTCTCGCTGCCGATAGAGGCCGTCTGAATTTCGACAGGCGTAAACACACATTGCGTCAACGCAGAAACCTCACGCGCAATACCCTTAACGCTCAAGCAATCAGCGCGGTTAGGCGTAATTTTCAACGTAAACAACGTATCGTCCAAATCCAAGTATTCACGGATGTTAGTACCGACAGGCGCATCTTCAGGCAGAATGTGCAAACCATCTACACCATCATCAGGCAAACCCAGTTCATTGGTCGAACACAGCATACCGTTTGATGGTACGCCGCGCATTTTAGTCGGCTTAATTTTGAAATTGCCCGGCAAAACGGCACCCGGCAAGGAACACGGCACTTTAATGCCCGGCTTGACATTCGGCGCACCACAAACAATCTGAACCAACTCGCCCGTACCGGCATCAACTTGAGTAACATTCAAACGGTCTGCATCAGGATGTTTTTCAACAGATTTTACTTCGGCAACAACCACACCACTGAAAGCAGGGGCAGCAGTATCGATCTCTTCCACTTCCAAACCGGCCATGGTCAAAAGATGTTCCAGTTTATCGGCAGAAAGATCAGGATTGGCTTGAGTTTTCAGCCATGAGTAGGAGAATTGCATGGTTAATTCCTCTATATTTTTAAGTTATTCAATAATACAATAACCTGGATGCCCAAAACTGATTCTAGCTTCAGGTAAATTATTTTTTATTTTCTCAATCGATTGTTGGTAATAATCGGAATTGATTTCACAAGCTGTCAAATCAAACTGTGCAATGCAGCATGCAATAGCAAGAGTTCCACTTCCTAAATGTGTATCTAAAATCTTATCACCCTGCTTTGCATACATTTTTAACAACCACTGATATAATTCGACTGGTTTTTGTGTTGGGTGAGTTTTATTACGATTTTTCCGCACACTAAAACGGAAAATTTTAGATGGCCTATCGAATGACGACCAAGCCATTTCCGCCATAGAAAAATTATTTAATGTCTCTGGTTGATTCTTATCCCAAATAATAAATCCTTTATTATATTCACTTCTCAACCATAACTCGCCAAAATAATTCCCACCCCAAATAATTTGATTTTTTGACACGCGAAATAATTCATTAAAGTAAGTTTGGTCTGGCTTAATATCCCATTGTGAGTATTCATTCATATTGAATTTATAATCACCACCACGTTTAGTTTTATTCAAAATCCCATAAGGAGGATCTACAATTGCCAAATCAAAATACTTGTCAGGATACCGAGACATTAAGATCATGTTATCTTCATTTGAAATAGTTATCATGTACTATACGCTTCCATTGTGGTGTTACTTGCAAACCGTTGCATAGTCAAATTGGAAATTTCTGAACTAATATCTTTTCCAAGATTTTTAATAATAATTTCATCAAAATACCGATAATCAATCTCTGGAATACTGGAGCGATTAATCAAACAATTATATAAAAATTCAGCAAATGTATTGGCACGAATAATTACAATTGGGCAATTACGAATATCGGATAATACGGCAGGGACATAACGTGGTGTGACAACAATTGTGTAAATGGCCTTAATTTTATTTTTATGATCTTCCAATCTTCCTGAATTAATACCTGATAACTTATTTTTAGTTGATTTTGCCTCCACTGCAAATTTTCTCTTTTGCGTAATATATAAGCACTCTAAATCCGTATTACCTGGTCCACCAATTTTTTTAGCTTCTACGTTATAAAACATATTGAACCCCATTTCTAGAACATCTTCAAATAGATATGCCTCTGTTCCATTATTATTATCTGCATATTGTTCAATCAACCTAGGTAAGTGCAATAATTCATATGCTGCTTCATCCTTAAGCTCACCAATTTCCTCCAATAACTCTTTTGGATAGAAGCTATAAATTTCCTTAATGACATCAATTTTCAAACGATCACTATCGTTCAGATTTAATGGCATTTCTGAAAACGAATAAGCACTTTGCAATTTTTTCACAAATTCCTGAAGTTGCTTAGGAATCGAAAACTCACTTGATGTTACTTTACGATATGTTTCGGTCTTACCATGCTTTAGACGGCAAATAATTTTACCATCTGTTTTTTGCAAAACACCTGCATCAGTCAATGTTTTTGAAAAATAAGATTCCCACTCATGTGCTGCATTTACATAAGCATGACTACGACTATTTTCCGCAGTTAATTGATGTTTAATTTTTACTTCAGCACATGTTCGTAACGCCAAAATGTCTTGTACTAATTTTTCATAGCTATTCTGATCAGCAGATTTCACAAATGAAATTAAATAGATATATTCATAAGAAAATAGTTTACAATCCAATCTTTCATCAGATAACAACTTAAATATTAGTCTCATGGGGTATAATTGAATACTTTCATCAGTCTTAATGTACGGATGAGGAAATGGTATCGCCCACAACATAGTAAGAAAAATTTTTTGAATATATTCATTATTATCCAAGTGTTTCAAAAATAAATTACCCAATGGACTGAACAGGAATTTCTGTGTAACTTGCCCACACACATCACGATAACCAAACATATAGAATGATAATTCTTTTATTTTATGAGTAGTAGCATCCAATGATTTACCTGTATTTCGTCTATGGTATAAATCTAGTTTTTCCAATTTTTCAGATAACTTAGCTTTATCCTCTACAGATATAAAAGAATTTGTTTTCAAAATACCTGCAAATTTACATAAAATATGAAAATTCTGTAAATGTTTATCTATTACCCAGCGCGCAGTTGTCATATCTATTTTCCTATTCTCTCTACAATTTTTTTAATTAACAATGGAGGAATAGATTCACCAATACATTGCCGAATTAATAATTCTGATGTATCGTCGGGAATATTCCAATCAATAGGTAATGATGTTAAAAGCATTAACTCTAATGGTGTTAAAACTCTTGCATCTGAATATGTTCCATCAGGCATAGGCCGTCCAGGATGAACATTTAATTGTGAACTGATAGCGTCATTACGAATAGTAATAGTTGGGGCAGGAGCATCCCACTCCATACGGCGATAAGTTGTATTATAACTTTTAATTTTTTCACCATTTTTTTTCTTTGGATAATGTTCTATATTATCAAAAGCAGATCGTCCTGTTGGCGTATTTTTTAGCCATATAATGTGCTCTGGAGCATGTGTACGTGCAAAATGCCATTTCACATTAGACTTTTGTCCAGACTCAATACTAGGCAAAAAACTAATAGCATCACGAACAGAAATGGTTTTTGTAACTTTTTCCGGCATTCCCCAAATAGTTGAATGTTTATTCATACGAATAATAGCTCGTTTACGATGTTGTGCAACACCATAATCGGCAGAATCAAAAATATGAGTTTGAATATAATATTCGCAACCAAATAAATCTTGCAAAATTGCTTCTACTGTTTGTAATGTCCCCTTATAAGGTAACTTAATTTTTAAAAAAAATGGAACATTTTCAATCAAAACAAAAGTTGGGCGTTTTAATAAAATAAATTCGATTACTCTGAATATTAAATGATTACGTTTATCATTAGCCATCTCTTGAATGTTACGATTTTTCCCTGCAACACTCATGCCTTGACAAGGAGGAGAAGCAATTAAAAAATCTAATTGATTCGGCACGCTCTGTATTAAATTTTGAAACACTTCCTCATGAAGTATATCACCTATAATCATTTTACTTTCGGGATATAGAGCTTTATATAAATTAGCACGTTCTGGCACCAATTCATTTGCAGCTATAATCTTAATACCCGCATTATGCAAGTAGGTTTCTGCAATCCCTGCACTCGAAAATAAAGAAGCCCCTATCATCATAGAACCAAACCCAAATTAACTATATAATCTCTACAAAGCAATAAATTATGTCTCTTTAAACAAAATTAGGAATGTAATTTCACAACAAAATATCAAATGTTTTATATCTTACATTTGAATTTTCCTAAGCAGCCTGAAAACCAAGAGTAGGCTGCTTTTCCATATTCAGGCAGTCTGCACGATCATTTCGCAAACTGCTTCAAAAAGTTCAAATCATTATCGAAGAACAGGCGCAAGTCGTTCACGTTGTAACGCAGCATAGCGAAGCGGTCGAGACCAATACCAAAGGCGAAACCAGTATATTTTTCAGGGTCGATATTGACGTTTTTCAATACGTTAGGATGTACCATACCGCAACCGCCTACTTCCAGCCATTTGCCGTTTTCGCCCATGATGTCGATTTCGGCAGAAGGCTCGGTAAACGGGAAGAAAGACGGACGGAAACGTACTTGCAGGTCATCGCGTTCAAAGAAACGACGGATAAAGTCAGTAAACACTGCTTTCAAATCGGCAAAAGTGACACCCTCTTCCACCCACAAACCTTCGGCCTGATGGAACATAGGCGAGTGAGTGGCATCACTGTCCACACGGTAAACGCGGCCGGGGGCAATAATGCGGATAGGCGGCTCTTTTTTGTCGAGCATATAGCGGATTTGGATAGGCGAAGTGTGTGTGCGCAAAACGTCGCCGTTTTCAACGTAGAAAGTATCTTGCATCGCACGCGCTGGGTGATTTGCAGGAATATTCAAGGCTTGGAAATTATGGAAATCGTCTTCGATTTCAGGGCCGTCCGCCACTTCAAAACCCATACCGTGAAACAACTCGACCACTCGCTGCAAAGTCAAAGTAACTGGATGCAAACCGCCATATTCTTGCGCACGGCCCGGCAAAGTAATATCCAAGGCTTCTGCAGCCAATTGAGCTTGCAGCTTGGCTTCATTCAGAGCATCGCGTTTGGCATTAAAGGCCGTCTGAAACTGATTTTTGCATTCATTGATGTGCGCGCCTATGGTTTTACGCTCTTCAGGAGACATTTGACCCAAAGTTTTCAAAAGCCCGGTCAATTCTCCGGTTTTACCAAGATAGCGTGCTTTAATTTGTTCTAAGGCATTGAAGTCTTGCGCGGCTTCAATAGCGGCAATACCTTCTGCAACGATACGGTTTACATTTTCCATATTGGTTTATTGTCTGTTTGTTGATGGCAGGCCGTCTGAAACAACAAAGCCGTCTGTTGGATTTGATTTCAAACCCGTTCAGACGGCCCTTTGTCTTACTGCGGCCAATCCGTTTGATAAGAGAGGCTTATTCTATCGCAAATCAGTATAAAAAAATAGAGTTTAAAGAAAGAAAATCAACTACATAGAGTTTCTTTTGGAAAAGAAAAAAGGAAGCATAAGCTTCCTTTTTAAATAATCTTATCGAATTAAGCAGCCAAAGCAGCTTTAGCTTTTTCAACCAATTGTGCAAATGCAGCTTTGTCGAATACAGCCAAATCAGCCAATACTTTGCGGTCGATTTCGATAGCAGCGCGTTTCAGGCCGTTCATGAATTTACTGTAAGACAGACCATTTTCACGGGCACCTGCGTTGATACGAACGATCCACAGTTGACGGAATTGACGTTTGCGTTGGCGACGGTCACGGTATGCATATTGACCGGCTTTCATTACCGCTTGTTTGGCAACACGGTAAACGTTTTTACGACGACCGCGATAGCCTTTGGCTAACGCGAAGACTTTTTGGTGACGAGCACGAGCGGTAACACCGCGTTTTACGCGTGGCATATTCTAAACTCCTTAAGCGTAGGGCAACATTTTAGCAACAGAAGCCAAATCGCGTGAATCCACCATAGCGGTGCCGCGCAATTGACGTTTAGTTTTAGTGGTTTTTTTGGTCAGGATGTGACTTTTGAACGCATGACCGCGTTTTACACCACCGTTACCCAGTACTTTAAAGCGTTTTTTCGCGCTAGACTTGGTTTTCATTTTAGGCATTGGAAAACTCCATTCGTTATTAGATAAGGTATAAGGGGGTTTTGAAATAAATTTCAAACGCTTGAAACCCAAAATACCACGGTTTTTGCCGCTAATTAAACCTTATTTCGAGCGGCAATCGAAATAAGCCTTGGATTATAGCTTTATTTTTTCTTAGGCGCAATCATCATCACCATTTGGCGGCCTTCCATTTTAGGGAAAGACTCGATTTGCGCTACTTCCGCCAAATCTTCTTTTACGCGCTCAAGCAGTTGGGCACCCAGTTGTTGGTGGGCCATTTCACGACCGCGGAAACGCAATGTTACTTTGACTTTGTCACCATCAGCAAGGAAACGGTTGATGTTGCGCATCTTGATTTGATAGTCGCCTTCATCTGTACCCGGACGGAATTTAATTTCCTTAATTTGTACCTGCTTTTGGTTTTTCTTGGCTTCGTCGCGCTTCTTGGCTTGTTGGTATTTGTATTTACCGTAATCCATCAGTTTGCATACGGGCGGTTTGGCAGTCGGGGAAATCTCTACCAAATCGACATCCTGCTCTTCGGCCATAGCCAGAGCCTCACGAACTGAAACGACACCAAGCTGATCGCCTGACTCACTGATTAATCGCACTTCTTTGGCGGTAATTTCACCATTGATTCGTGCTTCGCGTTCTTGAGCGATGATGAATACTCCTATAAAAATTAATGATTGACGAGGGCGTCAGTGATTTCTTGCTGCAATTGTGCAATGAAATCATCGACATTCAAAGAACCCAAGTCTTCTGCTTTGCGGCGTACCGCAACTTTGTTTTCTTGTTTCTCTTTATCGCCGACAACGATTTGGTAAGGGAAGCGGTATTGGCTGTTGTCACGGATTTTGTAACCGATTTTTTCGTTACGCAAATCCAATTCGACACGGAAGCCTGCCGCCTGCAATTTGGCAGCCACTTCGCGACAATAATCTGCTTGGTTTTCAGTGATATTCATAATCACCATTTGAACCGGCGCAAGCCACAATGGGAATGAACCTGCATGGTTTTCAATCAGAATACCGATGAAGCGTTCCAATGAACCCAAAATTGCACGGTGCAACATTACAGGACGCGCACGGTCGTTATTTTCGGTTACATATTCGGCATTCAAACGCTCCGGCAATACGAAGTCCAATTGCAGGGTACCGCACTGCCAAGAGCGACCCAAGGCATCTTTGACATGGTACTCAATCTTAGGACCGTAGAATGCGCCTTCGCCAGGCAATTCTTCCCACTCTACGCCGCAAGCGGTCAACGCATCACGCAGACCTTGTTCGGCTTTATCCCAAACTTCGTCAGAACCTGCACGTTGTTCAGGGCGGAGGGACAACTTCACGGCAACATCATGGAAACCGAATTGTTTGTAAATGCGAACCAGCAACTCATTGAATGCGCGTGCTTCATCAACGATTTGATCTTCGGTACAGAAGATATGCGCATCATCTTGCACAAAACCGCGAACACGCATCAGACCATGCAACGCACCGCTTGGTTCATTGCGGTGGCAAGAGCCGAACTCAGCCAAACGCATCGGTAAATCGCGATATGAGCGCAAGCCGTTATTAAAAATCTGAACATGACCCGGACAGTTCATCGGTTTAACCGCGTATTCGCGTTTTTCGGAACTGGTCACGAACATATTGTCTTTATAATTTTCCCAGTGGCCGGATTTTTCCCAGAAGGTTTTATCCATAATCTGAGGCGTTTTCACCTCTTTATAACCGGCAGCATTCAGCTCTTTGCGCATATGCTGCTCAATCACTTGCCACAAAGCCCAGCCTTTAGGATGCCAGAACACCATACCCGGCGCTTCATCTTGCAGGTGGAACAAATCCAATTGTTTACCCAGCTTACGGTGGTCGCGTTTTTCCGCTTCCTCGATGCGCTGGATATAGGCTTTTAATTCGTCTTTACTTGCCCAGGCTGTACCGTAAATACGTTGCAGCATTTCATTGTTGCTGTCACCGCGCCAGTATGCGCCTGCCAGTTTGGTCAACTTGAAGTTTTTCAAGAAACGGGTATTGGGAACGTGAGGACCGCGGCACATATCGACGTATTCTTGATGATGATACATACCCATTGCTTCCACTTCAGGCATGTCTTCAATCAGACGCAGTTTGTACTCTTCGCCGCGATCTTGGAAAATTTTGATGGTTTCTGCACGGGGCGTCATCACTTTAACAACGTCATAGTCTTGTGCAATCAATTCTTTCATGCGCGCTTCGATAGCGGCCACATCATCAGGCGTAAATGGTTTTTCAGTTGCGATATCGTAATAGAACCCGTCTTCAATCACCGGGCCGATAACCATTTTAGCATCAGGGTAGAGCTGCTTGACCGCATGACCGACCAAGTGCGCGCAGGAGTGGCGGATAATTTCCACGCCTTCTTTGTCTTTAGGCGTAATGATTTGAACGTGGGCATCTTCGGTAATCGGATCGCAAGCATCCACCAATTTACCGTTAACCTTGCCCGCTACCGTTGCCTTTGCCAAACCTGCACCGATAGACGCTGCTATTTGCGCCACGGTAACGGGTGATTCATATTGGCGGACTGAACCGTCCGGCAAGGTAATGTTCAACATCAGAAAGCTCCAAAACATTAAAAAATAACGGCATAAAGCCGTTATGGAAATTTGGTAGGCACAATTGGACTCGAACCAACGACCCCCACCATGTCAAGGTGGTGCTCTAACCAACTGAGCTATGTGCCTTCATCTAAGTCGCTTATTGTAACGAAGCGTGTTCCCTTTTGCAAGCATCTGTAAATACTTTTCAGACGGCCTGGATATTTTTGTTTGATTTAT
>NZ_JBQCXF010000076.1:0-11120 GCF_051956635.1 Neisseria sp. P0022.S010
ACACTTATCGGTAATCTGTTTTTTAAAGAGCGAATCGAATTATACAGTACAATTTTCAAAAGTCAACTAAAATTATCGAAAATTTCAACCAACTGTGTTATACTGTCTGCTTCGTTTTCTTCACCGCGTCAGCAGCGAAGAACCGAACTATACGCCCTCCAACAAAACCAGTCAACACCTTTCTCGAAATTATTTTCGAAAATTTAACCACCACCCTGTTTTAACAGGGTTTTTATTTTTCTAAAAATACTCAAATCTTCCCTATCCGCTTCCAATATCCAACCCGGTTCAATACTAAGGCCGTCTGAAATTTTGGTTTCAGACGGCCTTTTGAATTTGACCTATGCTTTAATTTATATTGTTGATGCTTGTTTTTTGGTATGATGTTTCTTTGATTTTATTTCAGCTTCGAGTTTGCTATGTCTGTCTATACCAGTGTTTCCGACGCTCAAATGCGCGATTTCTTGCTGCAATATGATTTGGGAGATTTTGTTTCTTTGCAGGGGATTGCTCAAGGAATTACTAACAGTAATTATTTTCTGACTACCTCAACCGGTCGTTATGTATTGACTGTTTTTGAGGTTTTAAAATCAGAGGAACTGCCTTTCTTTTTAGAGCTAAATCAACACTTGAGCCAAAATGGCGTTGCCTGCGCCGCTCCGATTGCTCGTAAAGATGGTGGACTGCATTCTATGTTAGCCGGAAAACCTGCCTGCTTGGTAACTTGTTTGAATGGCTCCGATACCGGCTGGCCGACAGAGGCACAATGTTTCCATACTGGTGCGATGTTGGCCAAAATGCATTTAGCCGGCCAAGATTTTCCTTTAAAAATGAAAAATCCCCGTTATGATGGCTGGTGGCACGATGCCTGCACTCAGTTGCTCCCGGTTTTAGATAGCGAAGATGCCAAACTGCTTCAAGCTGAAATTGCTTCTTTAGATGAAAATCTTGGAGAACATTTGCCTTCCGGTATTATCCATGCCGATTTATTTAAAGACAACGTACTGCTTAATGGAGATGAAGTTTCCGGCTTCATCGATTTTTATTATGCGTGCAATGGTAATTTCATGTACGACTTGGCCATTGCAGTTAACGACTGGGCGCGGACAGCCGATAATAAATTAGACCCTGCTCTTTATGATGCTTTTATCCATGGCTATGAAAGCGTGCGTCCTTTATCTGATGAAGAACGTGCATATTTCCCTACGGCACAAAGAGCCGGATGTATCCGTTTCTGGGTGTCCCGCCTACTGGATTTCCATTTTCCTCAATCAGGTGAAATGACATTTATTAAAGATCCGAATGCATTTAGAGATCTGCTATTGAGTCTTAATAAGGCATAGTTATAAGATCATCCAAATCTAAATTATAAGAATCTGAAATTTTTTCTCCTTACTAAGATCCTTTTAGAGACTTAAGACCTTTACATAAAAACTCGAAACCTTGTTCATCCAACCAGGCACATCATTTCACACACGAATTGTCTAAAACGACCGAGACATCGCGTTCGACTTTATTCATATACGTCATGTGGACTTTCTTGCCTTTGAATTCTGCTTCGACAACGGATTCCAGCGTAGCAACATCTCGGGTGAAGCCGAATTTTTTGTCGTTTGCGGCAATGAATTTGACGGGTTTATCGCGGAACAGCGAGTAGAAAGACTCGCCTTTATTATCTGCAGTCACGACGCATTGCGTTTTGCTGTCGGTGGCGATGACGGAGGAAAGCGTATGGGGCTTATGGGTGCGGTCGGCGAAGGTGGTGTAGGAATCATACGACCCGAAGCTGGTTCTTAATGCGAAAGTATTGCCAAGCCATTCATGGCTTGTCCTGTCTTCGGGAAGATTTTTCTCGATGACTTTTTTGCCTGCAAAGAAAGAGCATTCTTGGGTTTTATGGTTGCAGACTTTTCTGATGCTGAACTGCTTGTCCGAAGAAGTAATGATGGTTTCGGCGGCAAGACTGTTTGAGACCTTTGCAAAAAAGCCCTTCCCGCAACAGCCGAAATACCAACACAGATTTTCGGCTGTTTTCGTTCCAAGTACCCACTGGTTCTACCCAAACGCCCCCTTAATCCTCCCCGGACGCCCCATAATCAGGCATCCGGGCCGCCTTTTAGGCGGCAACAGGCACACTTAGCCTGTTGGCCGCTTTCAACAGGTTCAAACACATCGCCTTCAGATGGCTTTGCGCACTCACTTTAATCAGTCCGAAATAGGCTGCCCGCGCATAGCGGAATTTACGGTGCAGCGTACCGAAGCTTTGTTCGACCACATAACGGGTCTTCGACAAATATCGGTTGCGCTTCGTTTGCACTTCCGTCAGCGGACGGTTGCGGTGGGCTTTGCGCATAATGCCGTCCAGCAACCGATGTTCTTTCAGATGTTGTCGGTTTTCCTTACTGTCGTAGCCTTTGTCGGCATAGACGGTCGTACCTTCGGCAATGCCTTCCAACAAAGGGGACAGATGGTTGCACTCATGGGTATTGGCAGGAGTGATGTGCAGTTTCTCGATATAGCCTTCCTCATCGGTACGGGTATGTTGTTTGTAACCGAGTTTGTAGAGGCCGTTTTTCTTTGTCCAACGGGCATCTTTGTCCTTACTCGGTGTGGTTTGGCCGCTGACTTGTCCTTCTTCATCGACTTCTATGGCCTGGCGCTGTTTGCTGCCGGCGGTCTGAATAATGGTGGCATCAATGACGGCGGCGGATGCCTTCTCTAATTTTAGGTTTTTTTCGGCCAGTTGTCGGTTAATCAGTTCCAGCAATTCGGACAGGGTGTCGTCTTGCGCCAGCCAGTTGCGGTAGCGGCATAAGGTGCTGTAATCGGGGATGCTCAGTTCGTCAAAACGGCAAAACAGGTTGAAATCGATGCGGGTGATGAGGCTGTGTTCGAGTTCGGGATCGGTGAGGCTGTACCATTGTCCGAGCAGGACGGCTTTGAACATGGACAACAGGGGATAGGCGGGACGACCGCGGTGGTCTCGGAGGTAACGGGTTCTTTGACGATTCAGGTACTGTTCGATCGGTTGCCAATCAATCACCTGATCCAACTTCAATAGTGGGAAGCGGTCGATGTGTTTGGCGATCATGGCTTGTGCGGTTTGCCGGAAGAAGGTGCTCATGGAAAATCCCCTAAATGTCTTGATGGGAATTTAGGGGATTTTGGGGAATTTTGTAAAGGTCTCTGTTCGCACCTAAACGGAGACCAGGATGCCCGATTATCATGTGTCTAAATAAGGATTATAAGGAGTATTTAGTATGAAAAGTCGAAAACCTGTATTTAGATTTTAGCTATCAGGAAAGAGGAATTTTGTAAAATTCTCAACCTTCTTCTATATCAATGGTTAAATTAATTTTTCATTTAGGTAGCATGAAGAATATGAATAAAAAAAGAGCCTGCATAAAACAGGCTCTTTTTCATACTAATCCGAAGATTAGAATTTGTGACGCAGGCCAACCAAACCAGAGATGGTTTCAACTTTGTGAGGGCCAGACTCAGCACCACGCAACCAGCCGGCAGAAACCAGAGCAGTAGTGCGTTTAGAGAAGTCGTAGTCAGCACCAACGATAACTTGGTCGTATTGAGTGCCTTTCAGTTTTTTACCGTCAACTTTAGCTTTGAAGCCGTGAGCGTAAGAAACGCGAGGAGTTACGTTACCGGCGCGGTAAGCGGCAGTAGCAGCAACTTCAACAGTTTCAACACCTTTGCCATCCAAACCAGCAGCAGTACCAAATACTACGTTGGAAGCGTTAACTTTAGAAGTGGTTCTTTCACGCATTTCTTTAGTTACAACACCGTTAGACTGAGCTTGAGCGTAGTCACCTAATTTTTCCCAGTTTTTAGCGTATTGACCGGCTACAGATACGAACAGGTTGTTAGCATCGTAACCAGCTACCAAACGTTGTACGTGACCGTCTTTATAACCGTTTTTAGTCTCTACAGAGTTTTTACGGAAACCACCAGCGTATTGACCGAAGAAACCAGAGTTTTCGTAGTTCAGGCCAGCGTAGTAAGTGTCATGAGAAGGATCTTCGTGTTTGTATTTGTCATCAGAGTTCGCATTGTCGCGTGGAGTGTATTGTACGCTTGCGCTGAAGCCTGAGAATACAGGGCTGTCGTAACGTACAGATACTGCACGCTCGTCAACACGAGTGAATACAGACATGCCTAACGCACCGTTATTGCTTTCCCATTGGTCAACGTTGTCGCTAGAGTCTTTAACAGTAGAGTTCAGTTTACCGGCACGAATTTTACCGAAGCCGCCTTCCAAACCGATGAAAGATTCGCGAGAAGCCCACTCTTTGTCGCCACCGGCGATAGAAGTAGACTGTTCAACTTGCCAGATGGCATTCAGATTGTTACCCAAGTGTTCGTGGCCTTTGAAGCCGATGCGTGAACCGAAGTCAGCGATTTCAGTAGCAGTTTTAGAGCTTTGTGCGAACTTCAGTTCTTCAGCGGTTTTTTTACCCAATTTAACTTTGGATACTTCAACGCCGGCTTTAATTTGACCGTACAGAGTTACGTCAGCCATAGCTGCAACAGGCAGAGCCGCCAGAGTCAGGGCAATCAGGGATTTTTTCATTGCTGTTTTCCTTTTTTAAGTGTGAAGAAGCGAGCATTCGTTCTTCTTATTACGATATCGTTCTGTTTCAACGATTCCATGACCATAATATAAAGCTTATGGCTTAGGAAAACAAATTTTCCTCTTGTTTTGAGTGATTTTTGCTAGGAAACGTTGTTTTTTACAGACAGAGTGGATATGGAAAGTAGTCGTTTATTCTGTAATATCTTTTTCTAAAAGAGGATTTTTACAAAGGCCCCAGGCCGTCTGAAACCAATCGGTTTCAGACGTCCTTTAGTCTATCTATCCTTATTGCTAGATTACAATAAGGTCAACAGACAGGCTTTATTTTTCATTCAAAATCTTACCGACAATCTCGCCTACATCTTTGGACAAACCTTCTTGTGCATTGATGCGTTGCAATTCTTTGGTCATGACGGCTTTGCGGTTGGCTTCCAATTTGTTGCAGATGTTGAAAGCCTGCACCAGTCGGGCGGCAACTTGTGGATTAAAGCGGTCGATTTCCATCACTTTATCGGCTATAAAGCGGTAGCCGCTGCCGTCTTCTGCATGGAAGTGCGGAATATTACGGCTGAAGCTGATCAACAAAGAACGGGCTTTATTCGGGTTTTCGATGCTGAACTTAGGATGATTCAAGGCCGTCTGAACTTGCTGTAAAGTATCTTTGCGGCGGCTTGAAGCAATCAGGGCAAAGTATTTATCCATTACCAAGGCATCATCGGCGAATTTATCGGCAAATTGTGTCAACAAACGATCGCGGATTTCGCTTTCATTGCTGTTGATTGCGGATAAGATGCCCCATTCGTGGGTCATGTTTTGCGCCATTGCTTCGTAATTCTCCGCAACGTGTTCAATATGCGCAGCTTCAGCACGAAGGATAAATGCTCTGCAAGCATTGCGCAAAGTTCGCCAGCCGGCCAATTCCGGGCTGTATTCATAACGAACAGTGGCATCAGCTTGGTTTTCTTGCTCGGTAGCTTGACGGTTCAGCTCGCGCCACTGAGGCAGGAACTTGACAGCAACGGCATTGAGCAAGGCTTCTCGCGCTTGATGAACCTGAATCGGGTCAATATTTTCTTCTTCCGCCCATACATCGGTTTCAGACGGCATTTGCAGCAAAATGGCACGGAATGCCGGATCAAAGTCACCGGAAACCACCAAAGCCAAAGCATCCATCAATGCTTTATGTTCCGGCAAAGGACGGCCTTCCGCCAATGCCTGACGGTTGGCGTTAATGGCGCGATGATACAAGGTTTGAGCAGCCTCCCAACGGGCAAACTCATTTTCATCTGCCGCCAATAAAGTGGCCAATTCTTGCTCGCTGTACGGATAGTTCAGGGTAACCGGTGCAGAGAAATCACGCAGCAGAGACGGGATAACCGGCTCATTGACGCCGCCCAACACAAAAGTCTGCTCGGCTTCGGTCAATACCAAAACCGCCTCTTTCACTCGTTTGCCTTGATATTCAAACTCAACCGCTTCGCCTTTTTCATTCAGCAAACCGGTTTTGACCGGAATCATCATCGGCTGCTTTTCCGCCATATCGGGCGTGGCAGGAATGGTTTGTTTGATCGTCAATTCAAACGCACCATCTTTCAGACGGCCTTGAGCATCTAAAACCGGCGTACCGGCTTGGCTGTACCACAAAGCAAACTGATCAAGATTGATGCCGTTTGCGTCTGCCATTGCGGCACGGAAATCATCACAAGTCACAGCCTGACCGTCGTGGCGTTGGAAATACAGCTTCATGCCTTTTTGAAAGCCCTCTTCCCCGAGCAAGGTGTGATACATGCGCACGACTTCCGCACCTTTTTCATAGACGGTCATGGTGTAGAAGTTGTTCATTTCTTCATAGCTGGCCGGGCGGACAGGATGCGCAGTCGGGCCCGCATCTTCAGGGAATTGGAACAGGCGCAGCATACGGACATTGTCAATACGGCGCACCACGCGGCTGGCCCGGTCGCCGGAAAATTCTTGATCGCGGAATACGGTCAAACCTTCTTTCAGCGACAATTGGAACCAATCGCGGCAGGTCACGCGGTTGCCCGTCCAGTTGTGGAAATATTCGTGGCCGACCACAGATTCGATGCCTTCAAAGTCGGTATCGGTCGCGGTACGGCTGTTGGCCAGCACGAACTTGGTGTTGAAAATATTCAAACCTTTGTTTTCCATTGCGCCCATATTGAAATCGCCCACGGCAACGACCATGAAAATATCCAAGTCGTATTCCAAGCCGAAGCGCGTTTCGTCCCATTTCATTGCATTTTTCAACGATTCTACTGCAAAACCGACTTTAGGTTTGTCTGTCTCAGTAGTGTAGAACTCGATTTTGACCTTACGGCCGCTCATGGTCGTAAAATAATCTTCCGTTACCGCCAAATCGCCTGCCACCAAAGCAAAGAGATAGCTCGGCTTGGCAAATGGGTCTTCCCATTTCACCCAATGACGGCCGTCTGAAAACTCGCCGCTATCGATTTTATTGCCGTTAGACAGCAACACCGGATAGCGTTTTTTATCCGCAACAATGGTGGTGGTAAATTTAGACATGACATCCGGACGGTCGATGTAGAAGGTAATTTTGCGGAAACCTTCCGGTTCGCATTGGGTGAACAGGTTGCCGCCGGAAGCATACAGACCCATCAGGGATTTGTTCTCAGCCGGCAGAATTTCGGTTTCCACTTCCAGCGTGAAGTTTTCAGACGGCACGCCTGCAATCGTCAATTTTTCGTCTTCCAACACATAATCTACGGCCTGACCGTTTACTTTCACGGACCGCAGTTTTGCCGAACCATCCAATACCAACGGCTCCCCTGCTCTTTCAGGTTGGACGGTCAGACTGGATTTGACGATGGTTTGCGGTTCTAAAATATCGAAATGCAGGTCGGTTTTCAGAATACGGTACGCTGGAGCGGCGTAGTCTTTCAAATAATGGACGGTTTTGCTCATTTGTTCTCTTTCAGAGTCATGCGGTAAATAGATGAAGCATATCGTTTCATATAACCTAAATTCAAGTGTTTTCAGAAAAAAAGGCCGTCTGAAACCTAAAATTTCAGACGGCCTCCCTATTCAGGCAGCAAATCTAGTTGCCTGTCATTGCCAACTTACCACTGATACAGCGCACCGGCACCGACACCGACATGACCGTCGGTATTGGCCGAGAAGTTGCCTTTGACAATCCAGTTGCCGCCGTCGCTCATCGCAGACACGCCGATGGCCATGGCAGACTGACCGCCATAGTAGCCGCTGCCGACACCGATACCGGTCGCACCCGGACGGGTTACTTGCGGAATCGAGCCTTGGGCAATCGCACCGGCCACACCCGCGTAGGCTTTCTTACCTACTTGGTTGATGTTGTTCTGCAACTCGGTACCCAAACCAATCAATTGGTTCACGTTTGCCGCATCTGTACCGTCTTTACCCGGAGCCACATTGGTAATGCGTTGGCCGCCGTTGTTCAAACCGACAGGAGACAATTTGACTTGGTTGTTCGGATTGTTTTCAGTCGGTGCAGCGATGGTTACGCCGTCGTTGTTGACCACGGTATTGCCTGCGGTCAGACCGTCTTTGTTCAACGCAACTTTATCGCCGACTTTCACGCCGTCTTTGTTCATCACAGTATCGCCTGCTTTGAAGGTATCGGCATTCACGGTCTTCACGCTAATCTCGTCAGCCAACTTCAGCTGAGCGCCACCGGCTACGGTTTCGCTGATGATGTTGCTGTCGCCTTTGACGTTGATGGTGTCACCCAACGCGTAGTTGTTGCTGCCGGTCGTACCGCCGAAGTTGATGCCTTTGGCGATAGTCGCAGCATTGTTGGCTACGTTTTGGTTGGTTGCGTACAACTGGCTGCCGTTAACGGCATCTTTGCTGTTGGCATTGAGATCGCCATCCGCTACGTTGGTTACTTTATTGCCTGCATTGTCCAAGCCGTCTTTAGTCAGGTTTACCTTGCCTGCTTTCAAGCCGTCTTTGTTCAATGCAACATCGTCACCCACTTTCACACCGTCAGTATTCACTGCGGTATCGCCGGCTTTCACGCTGTCAACATCCAAGTCTTTATCGGTTGCCACCTCGTAAACAGTCTGACCCTTGTCGCCTGTTTTCTGAGTCACAACGATATTCTTACCTTGAACAACTTCAGTCTTAGACGCAGCAGCAGCTTGTTTCAGTTGGGAAACATTGACTGCATCGGTGTCATCCGTACCGGCTGCAACGTTGGTAATCTTATTGCCGCCGTTGTTCAAACCGGCTTTGGTCAGGTTCACATCGCCTGCTTTCAAGCCGTCTTTGTTCAATGCAACATCGTCGCCAACTTTCACACCGTCATTATTCATCACGGTATCGCCTGCGGTAACGCTGTCGACTTTCAGGTTTTTATCGGTCGCCACTTTGTAAATGGTTTGGCCATTGGCGCCTACATCCTGAGTAACAACAATGTTATCGCCTTGAACGACTTCAGTCTTAGCCGCAGCCACAGCTTTGTTCAACTGAGCAACATTCACCGCATCAGTATCATCGGTACCGGCTGCAACATTGGTAATCTTGTTGCCGCCGTTGTTCAAGCCGGCTTTAGTCAGGTTGACATCGCCAACTTTCACGCCGTCAGTATTGACTGTGGTATCGCCGGCTTTCACGCTGTCAACTGCCAAGTCTTTAGCCAATTTGACTTCCAACTTATCAGAGCCATTCGCTACAACGCCGATATTGCCGTCTGAAAGTTTGGCTGCATCGGTTTGACCGCCGACAATATTCAGCTTCGTACCCGGTTTGCGTTCAACGTCTTTGCCGCTGTCGCCGCCGAAAGTCAAAGGCAGATTGGCAGTTGCATTGACGGCTTTGATTGCATCGTGGATGTTGTTCTCACCTGTACCTCCAATATCGGTCATGCTGATGTTGCCGCCGTTATTGGCCGCATTGCCACCCAATACATTCACCAACTGATCTTGGGCTGCATTCAGCTGCTCTTCGGTCGCCGCACGTTTGCCTTGGGCAAAATCGCTGCCGCCCAAAGTCGTATTGCTCAAGCCGCTGACTTCGCCTTTATCGCCATCGATTTTCACCGGAGCCGCTTGACCGACATTCAACACATCGGCCAATTTCAGCTGTGCACCACCAGCTACGGTTTCGCTGATGATGTTGCTGTCGCCTTTGACATTGATGGTGTCGCCCAATGCGTAGTTGTTGCTGCCGGTGGTACCGCCGAAGTTGATGCCTTTGGCGATGTTGGCGGCGTTGTTGGCGACGTTTTGGTTGGTCGCAAACAGTTGGCTGCCGTTGACGGCGTCTTTGCTGTTGGCATTGAGGTCGCCGTCGGCTACGTTGGTCACTTTGTTGCCTGCGGCATCGATACCGGACTTGGTCAGGCTAGGACCGCCTGCGACTTTCACACCGTCGTTGTTAACGGTGGTGTCACCGGCTTTGACGCTGTCTACCACCAGGTCTTTGTTCAGCTTGACGGTTACAGTGTCGCCTTGGGCTTCAGTCGTGATGTTGTCGTCGCCGGCAACGGTCACGGTGGAACCGAGTTTTTCGACATTGGTGCTGCCGCTGTCGCCGTTGAAGGTCAGGCCTTTGTTGTCAACGGTGGTTTTGGCATCCACACCTTTTTGGATGTCGTCTTTGGTGTCTTGCGCCAAGTCGATGCTGTAGTCGGTCACGTTGTTCGCGTCTGCAGCAGCGGCGGTAACGGTCAACTTGTCAGAACCGGCGCTCGCGGTCGTGCCTTTGGCGTTGACGGTGTAAACGTCTTGGCCGTTGGTGCCGGTCGTTTTCACCACGTCTTTGATGTTGGTACCGGCGGCAACCTCGGTACGCGCTGCGGCGCTTTGCTGTTTCAGCTGGCTGTAGTTGACGGCGTCGGTGTCATCGGTACCGGCGGCTACGTTGGTGATCTTGTTGCCGGCGGCATTGATGCCTGCTTTGGTCACACTTGGGCCACCGGTAATGGTGAGGCCGTCTGAATTCAGTTTGCTGTCGCCTGCGGTAACGCTGTCAACAGTAATGTCTTTGGCCAGTTTGAAGTCAATCTGGTTGTCGGACACTGTGGTCACGATGTTGCGGTCGCTGCTGCGGTAGGCAACGGTTTCGCCCAGTTGGACGTTGTCGTCGCTGCCGTTATCGGCGGCAATGTTCAGACCTTTGGCGATGTTGGCGGCGTTGTTGGCGACGTTTTGGTTGGTCGCAAACAGTTGGCTGCCGTTGACGGCATCTTTGCTGTTGGCATTGAGGTCGCCGTCGGCTACGTTGGTCACTTTGTTGCCTGCGGCATCGATACCGGACTTGGTCAGGCTAGGACCGCCTGCGACTTTCACACCGTCGTTGTTAACGGTGGTGTCACCGGCTTTGACGCTGTCTACCACCAGGTCTTTGTTCAGCTTGACGGTTACAGTGTCGCCTTGGGCTTCAGTCGTGATGTTGTCGTCGCCGGCAACGGTCACGGTGGAGCCGAGTTTTTCGATATTGGTGCTGCCGCTGTCGCCGTTGAAGGTCAGGCCTTTGGTATCAACGGTGGTTTTGGCATCCACACCTTTTTGGA